>NZ_LJYH01000042.1:0-238616 GCF_001440005.1 Mycobacteroides sp. H001 | reverse complement strand
GTCTCCGGCCCCCGCCGAAGGCCAGTGGTTGCCTCCCGGCACCAGCGGAAGCAACTGGGCATCCAACGAACCCGCACCTGCTCCAAGTCCGTATCAGGCAGAGCCAGTCGTCGGTCGTCATTCCGGATCGCCGTCACGGCACCAGGCCCCGGCCGGGCCCGAGAATGCCGGCGGTGGGCACTGGGCGCCCGAGCCTTCTTACCCGCCGCCACCGCCGGCCCCGGAACAACAGAGCTATCCGGAGAGCTCCGGGGGACACCGGGCGCCGGAACCTGAGGAGAAGCGCGGACGCCGACGGGCCCCCGAACCCGAGGAATCCGAAGAGCCACGTGGTCGTCGGCGGGCTCCGGAACCCGAAGAATCCGAGGAGTCGCGCGGTCGCCGCCATGTTGAGGAAACGGGTGGCTTCTCGGTCGCCGACCTGCTGGGACGTCTCCAGGGAGATCCTTCAGAGTCCTCGGAGTCCGGTGGCGGCCGCCGCCGGCGCCGCGAGGACTGACTTTCTGCGGATTTCGTCACCGTGCGCGAAAGTGAGCAATCTAACGGCTCAGGGCACTGCCGGTAGCGCCCCGGTGGGATTAGCCTGCTGATGACCGTCCGGTACCTGCCAGGCAGGACTGGAACGTATCTAGTCTGCGAGGTGTCTCGTTCAGCATGTCTGAGGCTTTCAATGTCGATAGCCAAGCCGATGGGCCACTTGATGGCTTGCGGCCCGCGCGTCTGGCTGTCGGGATTATCTCGGCCGGCCGAGTGGGTACTGCCATGGGCGTCGCGCTGGAGGCGGCGGGCCATTTCGTTGTCGCATGCAGCGCGGTATCTGATGCCTCGCGTCGGCGTGCCGAGGAACGACTGCCGGAAAGTCAGGTCCTGTCCGCCCAGGAGGTCGCTCCGCGTGCCGAGCTACTGATCCTTGCAGTACCGGATCACGAGCTGGGGGCCTTGGTCTCGGGGCTTGCCACTACCGGTTCGGTACGGCCCGGAACCATCGTGGTGCACACGTCGGGCGCCAACGGCATCACGATCCTGGAGCCGTTGACTGCCCTCGGGTGCGTGCCGCTGGCCATCCATCCGGCCATGACGTTCGTAGGCGGGGATGAGGATATTGAGCGACTTCCCAATGCCTGCTTTGGAATTACCGCGGCCGACGAGATCGGTTACGCGATCGGTACGGCGCTGGTGCTGGAGATAGGCGGCGAGCCGGTACGAGTGCGCGAGGACGCCCGCACTCTCTATCACGCCGCCCTGGCGCACGGAAGCAACCACGTGGTGACGCTGGTACTAGATGCGGTTGAGGCGCTGCGATCGGCGCTATGGGGTCAGGAACTGTTGGGGCAGGAGACCATCGGTGATGGACCGGGCGGGTTGCCCGAACGGATGCTGGCGCCGTTGATTCGTGCCGCCGTCACCAATGCGCTGGACCGTGGGCAGTCAGCTCTGACAGGTCCGGTGGCGCGGGGAGACGGCGCGGCCATCGGGCGCCACCTGGATGCACTGACCGAGGCGGATCCGGCGCTGGCCGAGGCATACCGCGCCGATGCTCGACGTACTGCGCAGCGGGCGCACGCACCCCAATCGGTTTTCGCCGCACTGGAACCCCGGACTAGGTAGGGCTGCTTGATGACGAGTTTGTATGGGCCGAAGGGGCCGAAGGGCTACCTCAGTGGAGAACTGACCGTTCACCATGATCCCGACACGATGTACGACGTGTCGAAGGCATTGCGGCACACCGGACGCCGGATCATGTTGGTACCGACCATGGGTGCGCTACATGAGGGCCATCTGACGCTAGTCCGGCATGCCCGGAAGGTGCCCGGCGCGGTGGTCGTGGTGTCGATCTTCGTCAATCCCTTACAGTTCGGCGTCGGCGAGGATCTCGATGCGTACCCGCGCACCCTGGAATCGGATGTCGAAAAGCTCCGTGGCGAGGGTGTCGAGCTGGTGTTCGCTCCGAATGCGGAGGCGATGTATCCCCATGGGCAACGCACCACCGTCCAGCCGGGACCGCTTGGTGCCGAACTTGAGGGTGCCTCGCGTCCAACGCATTTCGCCGGCATGCTGACAGTTGTGCTGAAGCTGCTGCAGATCGTGGCTCCCGACCAGGCATACTTCGGCGAGAAGGACTACCAGCAGCTGGTGCTCATCAGGCAGATGGTCGCCGATCTCAACCTCAAGACGCGCATCGTTCCGATACCGATTGTCCGTGAGGCGGACGGGCTGGCGATGTCCTCGCGGAATGTCTACCTGAGCGAGGAACACCGCGAGCAGGCCGGTGCACTGTCGGCCGCGCTACTTGCCGGAATTTACTCGGCTTCGGCCGGCACGGAATCGGCACTGGACGCGGCCCGCGCGGTACTCGACGAGGTGCCCGCGATCGAGGTGGACTACCTGGAGGTTCGCGGCGCCGATCTGGGCCCCGCACCCGCACAAGGACCCGGCCGCATGCTGGTGGCCGCCAAGCTGGGTACTACCCGGCTACTGGACAACGTTCCCCTGGAATTGGGCGGCGGAATCGGCTCTTCCGGACCCGCGGACCCCGATCACGCACTGCCCTGGCGAAACTGACTGGAGGACAATGATGTTCCGCACGATGATGAAATCGAAGATCCATCGCGCCACCGTGACGCATGCCGATCTGCATTACGTCGGCTCGGTCACCATCGATCCAGACCTCATGGAGGCCGCCGACTTGCTGGAGGGCGAGCAGGTCACCATTGTCGACATCGACAATGGTGCTCGGCTGGAGACGTATGCGATCACCGGTACTCGTGGCAGCGGTGTCATCGGGATCAACGGTGCCGCAGCACATCTGGTACATCCTGGGGACTTGGTGATCATCATCGCCTACGGTGTGATGAGTGATGCGGAGGCACGCGCCTTCACGCCGCGTGTGGTGTTCGTCGACTCGGACAACAAGCAGGTTGAGCTGGGTGAGCACTCTGGCGATCCGGCCTACGTGCCCGAGAACTTCGGTCTGGTATCGCCCCGCGGTCTGGTGTAGCCGTGCTGCTGGCCATCGACGTACGTAACACCCACACCGTCCTCGGACTGGTATCGGGCACCGGCGAGCATGCCAAGGTTGTTCAGCACTGGCGGATTCGCACGGAACCCGAGATCACCGCCGATGAGCTGGCCCTCACCATCGACGGACTGATCGGCGATGACAGTGAGACACTGACCGGTGTCGCGGCACTGTCCACCGTGCCCTCGGTGCTGCACGAAATGCGGGGAATGTTCGATCAGTACTGGTCGGCTGTTCCGCAGGTCCTCATCGAGCCGGGCGTGCGTACGGGCTTGCCGCTGCTCGTCGACAACCCGAAAGAGGTCGGCGCCGACCGAATTGTGAATTGCCTTGCCGCGCACCATAGATTTGGTTCGGCGTGCATCGTGGTCGACTTTGGATCCTCGATCTGTGTGGACGTGGTGTCGGCCAAGGGTGAATTCCTGGGAGGGGCCATCGCGCCGGGTGTGCAGGTGTCCTCTGATGCCGCAGCCGCCCGCAGTGCCGCCCTGCGACGGGTGGAGCTGACGCGGCCGCGTTCCGTCGTCGGCAAGAACACCGTCGAGTGCATGCAAGCGGGGGCGGTCTTCGGATTCGCCGGGCTGGTGGACGGGCTTGTCGAGCGGGTGCGCCGGGATATCGAAGGCTTTGGCGGCGCCGGTGCCACGGTGGTGGCCACCGGACACACGGCCCCATTGATCCTTCCTGAGACGCACACGGTGGACCGCTACGAGGCGCACCTCACCCTGGACGGTTTGCGATTGGTGTACGAGCGCAACCGGGCCGACCAGCGCGGTAAGCCCCGCTCGGCGAAATAGAATTTTCGGACGCCGGAATCGGCGAAACAGTCCCGGAGAAGCACTACCGCTAAGCTGCCGAGACGTGACTGATCCTGACGCGCAGACCAGCTTGCCGGAACAATTTCGCATCCGGCAGGCCAAGCGCGAAAAGCTGCTCGCCGAGGGTATTGAACCGTATCCGGTGGAGGTACCCCGAACCCACAGCCTCAAGCAGGTTCGTGATGCGTACGTGGACCTGGAGACGGACACCAGCACGGGTGTTCAGGTGGGTGTGTCAGGTCGCGTCATTTTCTCCCGGAATACCGGCAAGCTGTGTTTTGCGACGCTCCAGGAGGGCGACGGCACCTCATTACAGGTGATGATCAGCCTTGCCGGTGTCGGCGAGCAGTCCCTGGCGGACTGGAAAACCGATGTGGACCTCGGCGACATTGTGTTCGTACAGGGCGAGGTCATCAGCTCACGCCGAGGCGAACTGAGCGTCCTGGCAGACAGCTGGCAGATGGCTTCCAAGTCATTGCGCCCGCTTCCCGTTGCTCACAAGGAGATGTCCGAAGAGACCAGAGTGCGCCAGCGATATGTGGATCTCATCGTGCGACCCGAGGCGCGCCAGATTGCCCGGCAGCGTGTCGCGGTGATGCGCGCCGTTCGTGATGCTCTGCACCGACGGGGATTCCTGGAGTTGGAGACACCGATCCTGCAGACCCTCGCCGGAGGTGCCGCGGCCCGGCCGTTCATTACGCATTCCAACGCACTCGATATCGACCTGTATCTGCGTATTGCGCCGGAACTTTTCCTGAAAAGGGCGCTCGTCGGCGGCTTCGACAAGATTTTTGAGCTCAACAGAGTTTTTCGAAATGAAGGGTCAGATTCGACGCATTCTCCCGAATTCGTGATGCTGGAAACATATGAGACGTACGGCACATACGACACCGCTGCAACAATGATCCGCGAGCTCATACAGGAGGTAGCGGACGACGCAATGGGAACCAGGCAGGTGGCGTTGCCCGACGGGTCGACCTACGACTTGGACGGTGAGTGGACGACGATGGAAATGTATCCGTCGTTGTCGGAAGCTCTTGGCGAGGAGATCACGCCTGATACACCGATTGCCACGCTATGGAAGATCGCCGAGCGAGTGGGCGCAGAGATTCCCACCGACCGCGGCTACGGGCACGGAAAACTCATCGAAGAACTGTGGGAGCACCAGGTCGGTGACAAAATGTACGCGCCGACGTTTGTCAGAGATTTCCCAGTTGAGACGTCTCCACTGACTCGTCAGCACCGAAGCATCTCCGGCGTGACCGAGAAGTGGGATTTGTATGTTCGGGGCTTCGAATTGGCAACGGGATACTCGGAGTTGATCGATCCGGTGATTCAGCGTGAAAGGTTCGTTGACCAGGCTCGTTTGGCCGCGGCTGGTGATGATGAGGCGATGAGCCTCGATGAGGATTTCCTCAGTGCGATGGAACACGCAATGCCGCCGGCGGCGGGAACCGGCATGGGTATCGACCGGTTGTTGATGGCGCTTACCGGACTGGGAATTCGCGAGACGATCCTGTTTCCGATCGTCCGGCCTACGCTTTGATCTACGCGTCCGAATTTTTGTCTCGCTTTTCAACTATGAGTCAACTATGCGTGTAGTGAATCGCTTGCCTTGAGTGGAACACGCGCAGCCTTGCGCGTATGTTGAACTTTGCGGCAATCCGTGGCATGTTTGAAGTGGACCAACGGGGGTTCCGCTTTCGGAAGGACAAAGGGAATGGCTAAGAAGGTCACGGTTACGCTTGTCGATGACGTCGATGGCGAGGCGCCAGCCGACGAGACCGTTGAATTCGGTATTGACGGCGTGACTTACGAGATCGACCTTTCTTCTAAGAATGCGGAGAAGCTGCGTAATCAGCTCACTACATGGGTCGAGCATGCTCGTCGCGTCAGTGGGCGCCGTCGTGGCCGGGGGAGTTCAGGGTCGGGTCGCGGGCGCGCGAGCATCGATCGTGAGCAGAGCGCCGCGATCCGCGAGTGGGCACGCAAGAACGGTCACAATGTGTCCTCGCGTGGCCGCATTCCCGCCGAAGTTGTCGACGCGTTCAACGCCGCCAACTAAGACTGCCAACTAAGACCGCCTCCTAAAATCCGTCGACTTGCGGGTCCCCCGGGAATTTCGCTTACGGCGAAGTCGGATCAAAATCGGAAACGTTTTCACCGCATCTGGCGTTGTTCGGTTGCCTAACAAGCACCGCCGGGTGCGGTGATTCGTATTTTTGGGGACGGTTCCACCGGGTTCCGATGGGCTCCGCTGAGCACTCAGGAGCCATCTCCAGGTATGCGAGCACCGCGCCGACTACGGCCGACCACTAGAGTGGCGATTAGGTCCTAGTGCCAGCGGGGATGAGCCGTTTGGGGGGAACCCCGAGCGGCACGATGAACCGCTTGCGCAAAGGCCGGACGAGGAAGCGAGGGAGACCGATGTTCGAGAGATTCACTGACCGCGCAAGGCGGGTGGTCGTGCTGGCCCAAGAAGAGGCCCGCATGCTCAATCACAACTACATCGGCACCGAGCACATCCTGCTGGGTCTGATTCACGAGGGCGAGGGCGTCGCCGCCAAGTCGCTGGAGTCGCTGGGTATTTCCCTGGAGGGGGTGCGCAGCCAGGTCGAGGAAATCATCGGCCAGGGGCAGCAGGCACCGTCCGGGCACATTCCCTTCACGCCGCGCGCCAAGAAGGTGCTGGAACTGAGCCTGCGCGAGGCGCTGCAGCTCGGCCACAACTACATCGGCACCGAGCACATCCTGCTGGGCCTCATCCGTGAGGGTGAAGGCGTCGCGGCTCAGGTGCTCGTCAAGCTGGGTGCCGAGCTGACTCGGGTCCGTCAGCAGGTCATCCAGTTGCTGAGCGGTTACCAGGGCAAGGAGACCACCGAATCCGGTACTGGTGGCCGCGGTGGCGAGGCTGGAACTCCGTCGACCTCGCTGGTTCTTGACCAGTTCGGCCGCAACCTGACTGCCGCCGCCATGGAGGGCAAGCTCGATCCGGTCATTGGCCGTGAGAAGGAAATCGAGCGGGTCATGCAGGTGCTGAGCCGTCGCACCAAGAACAACCCGGTGCTGATCGGTGAGCCCGGCGTCGGTAAGACCGCCGTCGTCGAGGGCCTGGCGCAGGCCATCGTGCATGGCGAGGTGCCCGAGACACTGAAGAACAAGCAGCTGTACACCCTGGACCTCGGGTCCCTGGTGGCCGGCAGCCGCTACCGCGGTGACTTCGAAGAGCGCCTCAAGAAGGTGCTCAAGGAGATCAACACCCGCGGCGACATCATCCTGTTCATCGACGAGCTGCACACCCTGGTCGGTGCGGGCGCGGCCGAGGGTGCGATCGACGCGGCCTCGATCCTGAAGCCCAAGCTTGCTCGCGGTGAGCTGCAGACGATCGGCGCGACCACCCTCGACGAGTACCGCAAGTACATCGAGAAGGACGCCGCCCTGGAGCGCCGGTTCCAGCCGGTGCAGGTGGGTGAGCCGACTGTTGAGCACACCATCGAGATCCTCAAGGGTCTGCGCGACCGTTACGAGGCGCACCACCGGGTCTCCATCACCGACGGCGCGCTGGTCGCGGCGGCCACTCTGGCCGATCGGTACATCAACGACCGGTTCTTGCCGGACAAGGCGATCGACCTGATCGACGAGGCCGGAGCCCGCATGCGCATCCGCCGGATGACTGCTCCACCAGACCTGCGCGAGTTCGACGAGAAGATCGCCGATGCGCGCCGGGAGAAGGAGTCGGCTATCGACGCCCAGGACTTCGAGAAGGCCGCGCGCCTGCGCGACTCCGAGAAGCAATTGGTCGCGCAGCGGGCAGATCGCGAAAAGCAGTGGCGTTCAGGTGATCTGGATGTTGTGGCCGAGGTCGATGACGAGCAGATCGCCGAGGTGCTGGGTAACTGGACCGGTATCCCCGTGTTCAAGCTGACCGAGGAGGAAACCACTCGGCTGCTGCGCATGGAGGAGGAACTGCACAAGCGGATCATCGGCCAGGAAGATGCCGTCAAGGCCGTCTCGAAGGCGATCCGCCGTACGCGTGCCGGTCTGAAGGATCCGCGGCGCCCCTCGGGTTCGTTCATCTTCGCCGGCCCGTCCGGTGTCGGTAAGACCGAACTGTCCAAGGCGCTGGCCAACTTCCTGTTCGGCGACGACGACGCGCTCATCCAGATCGACATGGGCGAGTTCCACGACCGCTTCACCGCTTCAAGGCTTTTCGGTGCTCCTCCGGGATACGTCGGATACGAAGAGGGTGGACAGCTCACCGAGAAGGTGCGTCGCAAGCCGTTCAGCGTTGTGCTGTTCGACGAGATCGAGAAGGCGCACCAGGAGATCTACAACACCCTGTTGCAGGTCCTCGAGGACGGACGTCTCACCGACGGCCAGGGTCGCACAGTCGATTTCAAGAACACTGTGCTGATCTTCACCTCAAACCTGGGCACTTCGGACATCTCGAAGGCTGTGGGCCTCGGGTTCTCCGAGGGCGGCAGCGGCTCGAACTACGAGCGGATGAAGCAGAAGGTTCACGACGAGCTCAAGAAGCACTTCCGGCCTGAGTTCCTCAACCGCATCGACGACATCATCGTCTTCGAGCAGCTTACGCAGGAACAGATCATCGAGATGGTCGACCTGATGATCGGACGGGTGGGCAAGCAGCTCAAGACCAAGGACATGGCCATGGAACTCACCGACCAGGCCAAGGCGCTTCTTGCCAAGCGCGGATTCGATCCGGTGTTGGGTGCGCGGCCGTTGCGCCGGACCATCCAGCGAGAGATCGAGGATGCGCTTTCGGAGAAGATTCTCTTCAACGAGGTGGGGCCGGGCGAGCTGGTCACCGTCGACGTCGAGGGTTGGGATGGCGAAGGCACCGGCGAGGACGCGAAGTTCACGTTCGTCGGACGTCCGAAGCCCGCACTGGTCACCGGCGAGGAGCCCGCTGCCGACCTGGCAGCCTCCGCCTCGGAGTAGGCAGTTCTGTTCGAGCGCCCGGTTGTCGCGTTACGCGGCGGCCGGGCGTTCGGCGTTTCCGGTGAACTATTCTCAGAATCCCTTGTCGCGCAAATAGTTCGCAAGAGTGACGATGGCGTCCGGGTTGCGCGGTCCCTCGACCAGCGCGGCGTACGGCAGCACGAGGAAGTTTCCGTCGCGGACCGCTTGGGTGTGCTTCATGAGGGGCTGCGCCTTGAGCAGGTTGATCTTTGCGTTGGCGGTGTTGTTGGGGCCCACCCCGTAATCACAGATGATGATCACCTGCGGATCGCGCTGGGCGGCGGTCTCCCACGCGGAGGTAGTCCAGCTGTCATCGAGATCTGCGAAGACATTTTGGCCACCGGCCTTCTCGATGATCTGTTGTGGTGCGGCCTTCTTGCCGGAGGTGAATGGTTCGGCCTCACCGCTGTCATATAGAAAGACGCGTGCGGGTGGCTGGCCGTGCGGAATACGTGACTGCACGTCGTCGATGGTCTTGCGGTAGTTGGCGATCAGTGATGCCGCGCGGTCCTGTACCCCGAAGATGACTCCCAGATTGGTCAGGTCCTCATAGAGGGCATCGAGGGGCGGCTTGATGCCGCGCCGCACGGTTCCGGGCTGACGGCATGCCTCGGTCAACTGATAGGGCACCGACCCGATGGAACGCACCCAATCGGGGGTGAGCCCGGAGGTTTCGTTGAATCCGTAGCTCCACCCGGCGAACACGAGGTCGGGGCGCGCGGCTTGCACGGCTTCACGGGTGAATCCCTGGCCCAGGTTGGTGGTGGATCCGAACTGTGCCTTCCACGGCGAGCTTTCGACGTCGCGATCTTGTCCGGCGTCGATGAAGTAGCCAGCCATCCGGTCCTGCAGGCCGAGCGCGAACAGGAGTTCGGTAACCCCGGTGTCATTGCTGACGGCTCGGGTGACTGGCACCGAAACATCCAGTGGTGCACCGCAATTATCGACAGAAACCCGTGTTGTTCCGGGTCTTTGCGCCTCGATGGTCGCGCAGCTGGCCGATAGTAGCGACATTGCGAGCGCCAAACCGGTGAGTGCCTTCATTCCTTATCCTGCCTCTCTGGCTGAGCATCGAAGATGATCTGTGGGACGCCGCTTCGTGGATGGGCGATGACGTGGCAACCGATGCCGAACCAGCGGCCGATGGACTCGGTGGTAATGACCTGGTCGGGTGATCCCGACAGCACCACATGTCCTTCGGACATGACATGGATCGTGTCGCAGTACTGTGCCGCGAGATTGAGATCGTGTAGTGCGGCGATGACGGTAATGCCCAGTGTCCGAGCCGAACTGAGTATCGAGTATTGATGGCGCACATCCAGATGATTCGTCGGCTCGTCCAGCACCAGGACGTGCGGCTGTTGCGCGAGAGCGCGGGCTATGAGAACTCGCTGACGTTCCCCGCCGGAGAGGGAACTGAACTTGCGGTGGGCGAGTGCGGTCACGTCCGCCGTCTCGGTGGCCTCCGTGCAGATGCGTCGGTCCAGTTCGGAGGTGCCGCGCAGGGACGTGCCGTGCGGTAACCGGCCGGTGGCGATGACTTCGGCAGACGTGAAATCGAAGTCCAAGGACATGTCCTGGGTGAGTGCGGCCACCTGACGAGCGTTCTCCCGCATGCTGATTGCCCGCACCGACACGCCACTGACTGTGACGTCACCGGTGGCTGGAGCAAGTGCGCGATAGAGGCAGCGCAGGGTCGTCGACTTACCACTGCCGTTAGGGCCGACGATGCCGACGAACCCACCGGCCCCGACCTCGAGGTCAATGCCGGAAACGATCCGAGTACCCCCGATATCGACCGACACATTCCGGTAGGTGACGTCCATCAGCCCACCGCTCCCGCGGACATCGCGCGGCGACGCATCAACCCGACGAAGACGGGCACCCCGACCGCGGCCGTGATCGCGCCCAAAGGCAGTTCTTGCGGCGGAATCGCGGTCCGCGCGATGAGGTCGGCGGCCACAAGGAAGCACGCGCCCAGCACCGGAGCCACGATCAAGACCCGGCGATGGTCCGCCCCGACCAGCAGCCGTGCCGCGTGTGGAATGACCAGCCCCACGAATCCGATTGCTCCGCAGATGGATACAAAACATCCCGTCATGGCGGCGGACAACACGAACAGTGACACCCTGAAGCGGCCGGCGTGTAAACCCAGCGACGCGCTCACCTCGTCACCCATGGCGAGGGCGTTGAGCTGACGCGCGAGCCCTGCAACGCATAGGAAGCCGATCACGGTCGCCGCCAGCGCCACCGGCACCTTGTCCCATGACGACGCCCCCAAGCTGCCGAGCAGCCAGAACATCACACTGCGCGCCGCTTCGCCGTTCGGCGCCAAGAACACCAGCACTGTTGTCACCGCGGACAGGCCGTACCCCACCGCAGTGCCCACCAGCACCAGCCGCAGAGGTATCAGACCTTGTGGGGTACGGGCGATTTGGTAGACAAGTGCGGTTGCTGCAAGCGCTCCCAATGAGGCCGAAAGGGAGAGTGCGTACACCCCGAGGGTGCCAAGTACCCCGTAGACCACGACCGCGGTGGCGCCTACCGAGGCGCCCGAGGAGATGCCCAGAACGTACGGATCGGCAAGTGCATTGCGGACCATGGCCTGTACGAGCACGCCCACCACCGCCAGCCCCGCACCGACGAGGATCGCGAGAATCACCCGCGGCAGCCGGGACTCGACAACGATTCGGTAATTCGCCGCGTCGGCGGCCGGCACGGAGCCGCCGGTCGCGCCTGCCCAGAGGAAATGCAGACAGTCGCGCCATGGCACGTCGGCGGTGCCGAAGGCGAGTGCCGTCACCGACAGCAGCAGTAGTGCTGCCAGACCGCCGACCGCTGCCAGGAACACTGGCCGTCCGTGCTGTGCTGCGAGCATCGATCTTCCTGCGTCGTCGGGTCGCCGACACTTCGGGCATGACGGATACGCCGCATAGGCACTACCCACCAGGCGGGCCCTCGGCACTGGCGAATGACCGCACCAGGAGGTGCGGCCGCGTTGGCAGGTCTTCGGACTCGTGGACTCGAGGCTCATCTACGAGCCTCACCTACCGGCGGCCGCTTCCCGGGTACTTGACCCAGTGCTTCTAGTGCCGCTGTCGTTTCCACATACCGCTGCGGGGCAGTTCCGGACTCACACCGGATTCCCTCTTGCGATCTCCAGGAGCGCTTCTTGGTGCTCATGGAGAAACCAATGCGAGGCCAAAACTATCACTCGAAGGCGCAGACCAGCCGCGTCGACTAAGCTCAGTTCGTCCTTCGACAGGACGGGAACCTGGTGTGATCCCAGGACGGTCGCGCCACTGTAAAAGTCAGACCCCGACCTGTCGATTCCAGAAGACGACGATCGGACCCGGGACGCGGTATCCCGAAAAGGAGCAATATGGCACACACAACGTCCGCCAGCCATCCGGTTGCGGTGTCGATTCCCCAGGCTGCGCTGTGGTTGAGCGTGACTACCCTCTTTGGGCTGCTCGCCTATTACTTCATCGGCATCGACCAGGGTGCGGTGTCGATCTTCGGTAGCGATATGCACGTTCATGAGTTCGTGCATGACGCCCGCCATCTGCTCGGTTTCCCCTGCCACTAGCAGCGGACCGAATACATGGAAAAGTCAATAATTTTGCGCGGCTTGGGCTTCGGCGCATTGGGCGGGTTGCTGTCCTTCATCTTTGGATGGATCTTCGTCGAGCCCGTCATCAACAGGGCCATCTCTTACGAGGAGGGCCGGGGTGAGGCGCAAGCCGCGCTCGACGAGGCAGCCGGCGTTCACGCCCATCATGAGGGCGCGGAACTGTTCAGCCGTTTCGCGCAGGCAAATGCGGGTTTGGCGCTCGGTGTCATCGGATTCGGAATCGCGATGGGCGCACTCTTCGCGGTGGCGTACGTGGTGGCGATCGGACGGGTCGGCAATCTCAGTCCGCGCGCACAGGCTCTGGCGGTCGCCGGTGGTCTGTTCCTGGTGCTGTATGTGGTGCCGTTTCTGAAGTTCCCGGCCAATCCGCCGGCAGCAAGCGCCGAGGGCACCATCAAGGAGCGCACCGGGTACTTCGTGCTGATGATTCTGGTCGCGGCGATCGCACTCGCGGTCGCGCTGTGGGTGGGCCGAAAGCTATCCCAGCGCGTGGACACCTGGACGGCCACGCTCACGGCCGCCGCGGTGTTCGTCGTGCTGGTGGGGCTCGTCATCGCGGTCACGCCCGGATTTGTCGAGGCGCCGCAACCGCTGCTCGATGCCGACGGGAAGATCGTCTATCCGGGGTTTCCGGCGCATGACCTGTATCTGTTCCGGCTGTACTCGTTCACGACGCAGGCCATCATGTGGGCGACGATCGGTATCGGATTCGCCACGGTGATCGGGCGTAAGCCCGTCAACGCCGAGGCCGCCGTCACCGGCTAGCCAGCGCTCATCCCAGCTTCTTGAAGACGCCCTTGGCCAGGCCGATCACCCACCCGGCCGCGCCAGGGCCGAATGCGCGGTCCCAATTGAGTTGGAAGCTCACCACATACGGCTGATGGTGGCGATCCTCGGCGTACCAGCTGAACGTCAGGTCACCGGGCAGATTGCCACCCTTGGCGGCGATGTAGCGCCAGTTCTCGCTGTGTAGGTCGATCCCGGGCTCCGCGGACAGAATGTCGCGGACCGGGGCGGCCGCACCCACCGCGACCTTCTGCAGTGCCGCGTGCACACGGCAGATGTCCTCGGCGTTGCCGTACCACTCGATGCCGAATTTCGATGCGGGCGTGGTGGTCCGGTCCGGATCCAGCTTGTAGTCGTGGGTGTCCGCCTCGGCGAGCATCTGACCACGCTGTGCGGGTGTGGTGGCGTCCTTCCATTGCTGGCGGACATCCGGTATGCCCCAGCCGATGTTGAACAGCTCGTGCATGGTGGGGAAAGGGGTCATCGACGCCGGGTCATGGTGCCCGCCGTCTGCGAGGGCCTTTTCGATCGCCTGGCGACCCAGGCGGTTGATCAGCATGTCGGTGCCCATGTTGTCGCTCACCGAAATCATTTTCTGAGCGGCGGTGCGCACCGAGACGGTTGAGCCCGTCGGCAGCTTGTCCATCGAGCTTCCGAGCGCCTTGCCGCGATCGGTGACGGTGAGTTGGTCATCCCACTTGAGGGTGCCCGCGTTGATCGCGGTGCCGGTGGCCAACAGTACGTAGAGCTTGAAAACCGAAGCCAACGGCATGGATTCGGAGGTGTTGGTTCCGGCGATCTGCTCGCACTGTCCGTTGACAATCTTGGAGGCCCGGTAGGAGTACCGGCCGCCGGATGCCGACAGCGCGGTGTCGATATCGGACCAGTCGGCGATCGTCGGGGGCTGCTGGTAGGGGACCAGCCTGTCGACATCTCCCTTGTCATTAGTGCGCAGTCCGATGTCCACATTGGCGCCGTAGGGAGCGATCAGGTGGACGGTGGAGCTGTTCGCGGCGAGATCCACCGAGCTCACCTTGTACGGCCGGTCGACCCACAACTTGGTCATGATCTCGGTGTAGTCATCGACCTTGTTGGCGGCGGCCAATGTCGCCACGCCTTGCTTACCGATCGGCCAGTTCGAATTCAGCATGTCGATGAGCTGTTGCGAGCGCAGGCCCGGAGGCGTGCTTGTATCGACATCACCGTGCGGCACCTGCCGCAGTTTGATGCCACACCCCGCTGTGCTGCCCACCGACAACGCCACCACGGCCACCGTGCACACTGAGACGGCGCGCGTCATGCGCGCGCGCAGCAACCCCCCGTTCACGCCTTGGCGGCGGCCCCGGTCACGTCGAGCACAACCTCGAACTCCAACAGGTGGGCGCCCTTAGCCACGGGCTTGGCCTGCTGGCCGGCATGTGCTTCGACCGCCGGACCGGTGGCCCAGGCCTGGAAGGCCTCCTCGGATTCCCACTGGGTGACCACGAAGTAGCGGTCTTCGCCCTTTACGGGGCGCAGCAGCTGAAAGCCCAGGAATCCTGGCTGGTTCTCCACTGCTCCGGCGCGCTGAGCGAACCGCTTCTCCAGCTCCGGACCCGCACCCTCGGGGATCTCGATTGCGTTGATCTTCACCACGGACATGGGTTCAGGCTACCCGGCAGCGGGGCTTATGTTGACAGGGCGATGATGAGAGACATGGACCACGACCGCCTGTTCGACCAAGGCGGTCTGTCTAGAGCTGTGGGGGCGCCGTCGATCGTGCTCGTGCACGGTCTGATGGGACGTGGGAGCACCTGGTCGCGCCAGTTGCCCTGGCTGCGTGAGCTGGGCCGGGTGTACACCTATGACGCACCGTGGCATCGAGGGCGGGACGTCGTTGATGCCCAACCGATTTCGACTGAGCGTTATGTCGAGGCACTCGCGAAGGCGGTGCGCGAGCTGGACGGTCCGGCTCTGCTCGTTGGGCACTCCATGGGTGGTTTGCATTCGTGGTGCCTGGCTGCCGAGCATCCGGAGCTGGTGTCGGGGTTGGTCGTGGAGGACATGGCTCCGGATTTCGTCGGCGGTACCACGGGGCCATGGGAACCCTGGCTGTACTCCTGGCCGGAAGTCTTCACATCGGCCGCCGACGTCACCGAAAGGTTCGGACCCGTTGCAGGACAGTATTTCCTGGAGGCGTTTGACCAGGTGCCCGGCGGCTGGCGCTTGCACGGCCCCATTGACAAATGGATAGCTACGGCTGCGGAATGGGGAGTGCGCGACTTCTGGGATCAGTGGCGGCAGGTGCGTTGTCCGTCGCTACTGATGGAGGCGTCGGTGACCGTGGCGCCACCCGGACAGATGACCAAGATGGCCGAAATAGGTTGGAAATCAACCTATGTGAAGGTTGAGGGGGCCGGGCATTTGATTCACGACGACGCGCCAGAGCGCTATCGGGCGGCGGTGTGCGAGTTCATCGCAGCAGTCGCGGCCGGGTAACCGGCTAGCGCCGGGAGTGGATCACTTCCATCTCGTGCAGTTGCCGTTGCAGGTCACGATCGTCGGCAAAGGTTCCGCCCAGAGGTGCGGCGACCCGGAACTGATCGAGGTGGATTCGGAAGGTCTTGTTTCGGCGGGCGACCCAGCTCAGTGCGACCGCCAGGGCGAATGGGGATAGCAGGACGAGAATGGCGGCGAAGATGGTCATGGCAATAATTGTGTTCTGATAAATATCACGCCAACAGTGGCGGAATTGACGACCTTCGATAATATTCAGCCATGTTGCGTTCGGTGGCGACGCTGGTCCTCGACCGGGTCGCCGTTTTCGAGTTCGGTGTCTTATGTGAGGTCTTCGGCCTCGACCGCACTAGCGACGGCGTTCCCAATTTCGACTTTCGGGTGTGCGGGGTGGAACCCGGGGTTCCGCTGCGCACCACGGTCGGGGCCGCGCTGATCCCCGATCACGGACTCGACGGGCTCGCCGATGCCGATCTGGTGGCGTTGCCGGCGCGTACCTACACCGAGGGTTACCCGCCGGAGGCGCTGGATGCAGTGCGTGCCGCCGCAGATCGCGGTGCCACAGTGCTCACCGTCTGCTCAGGTGTCTTCATCGCGGGTGCGGCAGGGCTGTTGGATGGCCGCCGCTGCACCACGCACTGGATGTACACCGACGAGCTGGCGCGCCGGCATCCAACGGCGACGGTGGACCGTGATGTGTTGTTCGTCGATGACGGCGACCTAATCACCAGCGCGGGGACCGCCGCGGGCATCGATGCCTGCCTGCATCTGGTCCGCCGCGAGCTGGGTAGCGAGATCACCAACAAGATCGCGCGACGCATGGTGGTGCCGCCGCAGCGCGCGGGTGGCCAGCGTCAGTTCATCCCGCAGCCGGTACCCGATGTGGATACCAACGGCTTTGGCGGACTGTTTGATTGGCTCATCGAAAACATCGACCAGACGCATACGGTCGCCGATCTTGCCGCACGCGTGCATATGTCGACCCGCACGTTCGCCCGAAAGTTCACCGATCAGACCGGGGTGACGCCGCTGCGCTGGATCATCGACCAGCGGGTACTGCTGGCCCGGCGTCTGTTGGAGGAGACCGATCTAGATATCGATGCCGTGGCGGCGCGCAGCGGTTTCGGTACGGCGATCCTGTTGCGCCATCATTTCCGCCGCGGTGTCGGGATCACGCCCACCGATTACCGCAAGACCTTCGCGACGGCGGTCGGCTAGCCGCCCTCGCCGGCCAATGCGAAGCGGCCGTCCGAGGTCTGCTCGACCAATCCGTCGACCAGCAACGAGTCCAGGGCGCGGTCGCGCTGGGCTATGTCAGACAGCCATACCACGTCGAGCTGTGCCCGTGTCACGGGAATGCTGCTGCCGCGTAATACATCCAGCAATCGGCCTCGTACCTGGCGATCCGTACCGGCGTATTTCTGCACCGGCCGTGCGGGTGTATCCAATTCGGGTCGGCCCGCCTCGTGCCACGTGCAGGAACTGAGCGGACACAGCGGGCACTGCGGCGCGCGGGCGGTGCACACCAGGGCGCCCAGCTCCATGAGTGCCGCCGAGAACCGTGCCCCGTTGTCGACGGGCAGCAATGCCTCGGCGTCCCGCAGGTCCCGTGCCGATGGTGCGGAGTCGGCGACGCCATGGACCACTCGCGCGATCACTCGGCGAACATTGGTGTCCACCACGGGAACTCGCTGCCCATAGCCGAAGCAGGCAATGGCCCGCGCGGTGTACGCCCCGACTCCGGGCAACGTCAGCAATGTCTCCACGTCGTCGGGAACCTGGTCGCCATAGTCGCGGGCCAGCACCGTGGCGCATTCGTGTAGGCGCATGGCGCGACGCGGGTATCCCAGCTTTCCCCAGGCGCGTAGTACTTCTGCCACAGAGGTTTTCGCCATCGCGGACGGAACTGGCCAGCGTGCCACCCATTCCCGCCACACCGGTTCCACCCGCGACACCGGGGTCTGCTGGAGCATCACTTCGCTGATGAGGATGTGCCACGGCGTCGCTTCCGGATGTCGCCAGGGAAGGTCTCGTTCGGCGGCATCAAACCAGCTCAAAAGTTCGTCAGGGCACAATGACGGGTATGACAGCTGATCCGAGGTCCGCCTGGAAGGCACTCAAAGAGGGTAACCAGCGTTTTGTGGGTGGCTTTCCGCAGCACCCGAGCCAGAGCATTACGCGTCGGGCCGAGCTGGCCAATGGTCAGAACCCCAATGTGCTGTTGTTCGGGTGTTCGGACAGCCGGGTGGCCGCGGAGATCATTTTCGATCAGGGCCTGGGCGATATGTTCATCGTGCGTACCGCCGGTCAGGTGATCGACTCCGCCGTCCTGGGCTCGATCGAGTACGCGGTGGCAGTGCTGGGTGTGCCGCTGATCGCGATCCTGGGCCACGACTCCTGCGGCGCGGTGGGGGCCACGGTGGCCGCCCTGGACACCGGAGAGGTACCCGGCGGGTACATCCGGGACTTGGTGGTGCGGGTGATGCCCTCGATCCTGGGCGGCCGCAAAGACGGGCTGTCGCGCATCGACGAGTTCGAGGCCCGCCACGTCGAAGAGACCGGCATCAAACTGCTGCAGCGCTCGCAGGTGGTCGCCGATGCGGTCAAGGCCAACAAGCTCGCCATCGTGTACCTGACCTACAAACTCGCCGACGGACGCATCGTTTTACACGGCCACGTCGGCGACATCGGCGAGTAAAGATATCAAAACCCCAGGTCAACGTGCATTCGGTAAACGTCACATGGCATCTCGATGCCCGTGATGGGAGAATTAGACGGAATGCAGATTTCTCTGGGGGAGGGATGGGTAGTTCAGTGTGTACGTTGCTGCCACACGGGGGTGGCGACCGATGAGCCGCGACACTGGTCGCAGGCGGCCAAAGCACGCACTGCCCAAATCAAATAACCGCTGGTCAATAAGTAAAACTGCGGCTGGTCGAGCAGTCTTCGCTCTGCTGGCGTGCGCCAGCCTGGTGGTAACCGGCGCCGGCTGGCAGGTGTTTTACAAGGCGTTCAGTCATGTCCCCACTTCGGGTGCGGAGGCCGAGGGCGGCAAGTCCAGCGACGGCTCGATGAACATGCTGCTCATCGGTCTGGATTCGCGGAAGGATCAGGACGGAAACGACCTGCCGAAGGCGGTCCTGAGCCAGCTGCATGCCGGTGATTCGGATGCCGGCGGCTACAACACCAACACCCTGATCCTCGTGCACGTCGGCGCGGACAACAAGGTCACCGCGTTCTCGATTCCTCGCGACGACTGGGTCCCGGCCGAGGGCATACCCGGTTACAAGCACATCAAGATCAAGGAAGCCTATGGCCTGACCAAGGCCAATGAGGCGGACAAGCTCGTCAACGAGGGCATCACCGATCAAGCGACGCTGGAGCAGCAGAGCCGTGAGGCAGGCAGGCGCGCCACCCTCAATGCCGTGCACCGGCTTACTGGTCAGCCCATCGACTACTTCGCCGAGGTCAACTTGGTCGGCTTCTACGACTTGGCCTCCGAGCTGGGTGGGGTCACCGTCTGCCTGAACAATGCCGTCTACGACAGCTATTCGGGTGCGAACTTCCAGGCCGGAGAACAAACCCTCAACGCCTCACAGGCCCTGGCGTTCGTGCGTCAACGCCACGGCCTGGAAAACGGTGACCTGGACCGAACCCATCGCCAGCAGGCCTTCCTGATCTCGGTGATGCAGCAGTTGCGCAATGCCGGCACCCTCACCGACATCACCAAACTGAACGGTCTGATGAACGTCGTCCACAAGGACGTTGTGCTGTCAAAGGGCTGGACCGAGAAGCAGTTCCAGCGCATAGGACAGATCGCGGACGGCAACGTGAACTTCCAGACGCTGCCGGTGGTGCGGTACGACACCATCAACGGTGCCGACGTGAACATCGTCGACCCGGTGGCGATCCGGGCCAAGGTGGCCGCCGCGTTCAAGGGGGAGGACGCCGCGCCCGCGTCCGCTCCCGCGACACCCACGAGCACCGTCGACGTGGTGAATGCCACCTCGACGTCGGGTCTGGCATCAACGATTTCGTCGGCACTGGTGAGCCGCGGTTACACCAAGGGTGACGTGCGGGATCCGGAAAGCGGCGAATCGACCAGTACCACCATCGATTACGGCGCAGGTGCCGATGCCGACGCCAAGACCATGTCCACAATGTTGGGCATTGATGTGAAGCCCAGTGCGGATCCCGCGTTGGCGCCCGGACGAATTCGGGTCATGCTGGGAGACGGATACTCTGCGCCGTCCGATGTCTTGAGTGCCGAAGACAGTGGCACCGCGAGTTCGATGGCCGGCTCGTTGAGTTCGGAGGACTACGCACCGCCGGACTCGGGTAAGCCGGTTGTTGGCAGCAGTGGCATTCCCTGCGTGAACTAGTGCCCGGTGCGCCGGAACGGCTCTGCCGCGTCACCCTCAATTAGCACTGTGAAGTCTGTGTAGCTCGCCGACACGCCGAGCGAGGTCGGCCATCCTATAGTGACCTGCGCTTACCGTTGAATCGTGATTGACATGCACCCCTCAGGCCCGCTGCCTTCGGAGATCTATTGGCGGCGCCGCGCCCTCGCGATCGGTGTGGCGGTGGTTGTTGTCGCCATCGTCGCCGCGGTGATCTTCGCGCTGGTCGGTGGCAGTGCAGGAGCCGACACCAAGGCCGCGGATCAGCCTGCTGAAGCGACGGCACCCGCCGGTAAGCCGGTCATTCTGCCGCCCAACGAGATCCAGAAGCCGACCGACAAGCCCGTGGATGCGCCGGTCCACGACGGACCGCCCATCGCCAAGCCCGAATTGGTGCCGCCAGTGGCGTTGAACGCCGGCGATGACTGCCCCGACGCGACGCTCGCGGTAAAGGCCTCCACCGACAAGCCCAGCTATCTGGCCGGCGAGCAGCCCAAGTTCACCATGGTGGTCACCAATATCGGCCTGGTGCAGTGCAAACGAGATGTGGGTGCCGCTGTGCTGGCCGCTTCGGTGTTCAGTGTGGACAACAAGCGGATCTGGGCCAACCTGGATTGCGCTCCGTCGCAAGAGAACTCCATCAAGACCTTCAACCCCGGCGAGCAGGTGACCACCGAGGTCACCTGGACGGGAATGGGTTCCGCGCCCAACTGCCCGCTGCCTCGCCCGGCCATCGGCCCGGGGACCTACTCGCTGGTGGTTCAGCTCGGAGATCTGCGCAGCGCGCCAGTGCCCTTCATCATCGGTGAGAAGCCTGCCGATGCACCGCCGCCGGCAGCACCACCGGCCTAACCGGTTTGTTCGGTAAGAGTCGATTCGGCCAGACGGGACAGTCCTTCACGGATGTGCCGGGCCCACATGGCCCCGATTCCCTCCACCGACTGTAGATCGGTCGCGCTGGCGGCCAGAAGTCCCTGTAGCGACCCGAAGGCCCTTACCAGCCTGTCGATATGTGCGAACTGCAGTCGGGGAATGTGCGTCATGGCCCGGTAACCGCGGGAACTCATCGCGGTGTCCTGGGCTTCGACGGTCGATGGGTATCCGAATGTGCGCGACAGCACCGTCAGGTCCAACAGATCGGTATCCGAGAGCGCGTCCAGATCTTCCAGTGTCGACGCGATCTGTGCCTGCGTCGGTGGCTCGGGGTTGGCGTGATAATCCCGCACCAGTAGTTCGCGTTCGGTGTCGTTATCGCCGACGAGTTCGCCGATCTGCAGTTTGAGCTGACGTCCGTCGGTGCCGAGCTCGATGACATCGAGCTCGATGTCCTGGCTGATCCGGCGCACCAGTTCCAGCCGCTGCGCCACGGTCATGACGTCGCGCAGGGTCACGAAGTCCTCGATCTCCGCGGTGGACAACGACGAGGTCACCTCGTCCAGTCGTGTCTTGTAGCGCTCGAGGGTGGACACCGCCTGGTTGACCCGGGACATGACGGTCGCCGAATCCATGACCACGTGCCGGATGCCGGCGGTGTACACGCTCACGATGTTCATTGAATGGCTCACCGAGACAACGGGATAATCCGTCTGGATGGCCGTTCGCTCTGCGGACCGGTGCCGGGTACCGGACTCTTCGGTCGGGATGGACGGGTCGGGGACCAGCTGCACGTTGGCGCGAACGATGCGCGATCCGTCCGTGGACAGCACCACGGCACCATCCATTTTGGACAGCTCGCGAAGTCGGGTCGGGGCGAAAGCGACATCGAGTGAGAAACCGCCGTCGCAGATGCTCTCGACCTTGTCGTCGTAGCCCAGGACAATCAGCGCCCCGGTGCGACCACGAAGAATGCGTTCCAGCCCGTCGCGCAGGGGTGTGCCCGGCGCCAACCGGGCCAGGGTCTCCCGCATTCTTGCGTTGGCTTCCGCGTTGTCCATCGCGCCCCTCCCTCTCCAGGCTCGGTTCGCCGCAGTTAGATTACGTGGTCATGTCGACGTGGACGTTGCCCGAGGGGCTAGAGCCGGTTAGCCGCGGCCCGGAAGCCCCCGCTCCGGGAGCAGCGCTGAACCCGGGCTGGCCCCGCAGGTTCAGTTATCCGGGTTCCGAGGAGGACCTGTGGGGCACGCGGTTCTTCGCTGCTGACGGTGCCGGTGTTACCGGCCAGTTCGAGGTTCTCCCGGAGCTAGAGGGCGGACCCGGCGTCATCCACGGCGGTGTGATGGCGGCGATCTTTGATGAGTTGCAGGGCGTGCTGGGCATCGTGACGCAGTTGATCGCTGTCACTGCGCATTTGGAGATCGACTACCGCAGGCCCATTCCCGTTGGGGCAACGGTAGACCTGGCGGCTGCGGTGGAGGGCAGGGCCGGACGCAAGCTGTACACGACGGCCAGTGCGCGAATCGACGGTGAGCTGGTGGCTAGCTCACAGGGGATCTTCGTGATCATCGACCCGGATGCGCACTACGGTGAAGGAGCCTCGCGGACGCTCGGCATCAGTCCGTAAATTGTTGTGCCAGGCGTAGACTCGGGCGCTTTTCCGGCTCGATCCGGCGGGCCTCGGAGAGCACTTCAAGGGCCCTGCCGACCGTGGGGCAGCGCAGCAGGTGCATACCGGCCGGATGCAGATCGTCCCCCTCGGGCGGAATGACCGCATGGGTGTAGCCGAGCCGCGCGGCCTCGGCGATGCGCTTGCCCACGGCAGCGGTGCGCCTGATATCGCCCGCCAGCCCCACCTCACCGATGAACACCATGTTGGCCGGCAATGCGATGTCGGTGTACGCCGAGGCCACCGCCATCAGGATGGCCAAATCCGACGACGGGTCGGTCATGCGCATGCCGCCCACCGTTGCCATGTAAATATCGTTATTGCCCAAGGGGATTCGTCCATGGCGTTCCAGTACGGCGGTAACCATCGCCGAACGTGCATGATCGAGTCCGCTCACCGCGCGCCGCGGTGACGGGTTGGTGGAAGTGGTGACGAGAGACTGCACCTCGCCGAGCAGGGGGCGCTTACCGTCGAGGGTTACCGTCACCGCCGTTCCGGGAGCGGCCTTCTCGCGATGTTCCAAGAACAACCCGGAAGGATCGGACACACATTCGATCCCTCTGTCGCGCAACTGGAAACATCCGACCTCATCGGCGGCGCCAAATCGGTTCTTGACTCCACGGACCATGCGCAACGCCGTGTGCTTGTCGCCCTCGAAGTGCAACACCACGTCGACCAGGTGTTCCAGAGATCGCGGCCCAGCGATCGCACCGTCCTTGGTGACATGGCCGACCAGCACCATCGCCACCCCCGAAGACTTCGCCGCCATGGTCAACGCCGTCGTCACCGCACGCACCTGGGTAACACCACCGGTCACGCCGTCGGCATCGGTGGTGGACATGGTCTGCACCGAATCGATAATTGCCAGTGTGGGTTTGACCGCCTCGATATGCCCCAGCACGCTGTGTAGATCGGATTCGGAGGCCAGATACACCTCGTCGTGCGCGCATCCGGTGCGTTCGGCCCGAAGCCGAACCTGGGCCGCCGACTCCTCGCCGCTGATGTAGAGCGCACGTCCGCCTGAGGCCGCCCACTGGTGGACGACCTTCAGCAGCAGCGTCGATTTGCCGACGCCCGGCTCACCGGCGAGAAGATTCACCGAGCCGGGGATGACGCCGCCACCCAGCACCCTGTCGAGCTCGGAGACACCGGTGGGCTGGTGCTTGGTGGTGTCGGTGGGGATGCTGGTGATGGGTACCGCTGCCGAGGCCGGAGCGACGGCTCGCACCGCGCCGAGTCCGCCGATCGAGGACAGCACGGCGGTTTCACTCACGCTGCCCCAGGTGCCGCAATCGGGGCAGCGGCCCACCCATTTGGCGGTGGTGTGCTGGCATTCAGAACACCTGAACTGCGCGCGGGGTTTGGCCACACCGCGACGTTAGCCGTCGGGTGTGACAAATCCGGGGATGCGGGCCCGGGGCGAGTGATTTCCCGGGTGCGCTTCCTGTTGTCACAACGTATTCACACACAAATGTGCACTTGTTTCAAGGGGATTGCATGACTTGATCGCGGCAGACCATTGCCCGGCAAGTGCACTGATTACCCCGGTCAATAGGTGCCATGAACTGCGGTAATAGTTCAGTTTTGGGTGCGCCGCGGCGCATAGGTTGTGGCTTAAGGCGCCCTGCCGTACTGTATTCAGTATACAAACGTTAACCGAAATGGAGTCGAGCATGTCTCTCAATGTTCAGACCTTGACCTCTTCTCGGCTTGCGCGTCGGATACTGACCTCTTCGTTCGTCAAGGCCGCTACAACTCCGCATGGTGTGGACCGCTACTTCGAAATGATCGACCCGCTGTGGTCCACGACTGAGACCCGCGCAGAGGTGACCGACGTCGTCCGGAAGACCAAGGACAGCGTCACCCTGACTTTGCGTCCCAATGCCAACTGGAAGGGCTTCCGGGCCGGACAGTTCGTCAAGCTCTCGGTTGAGATCGACGGTGTCCGCCGCACCCGTTGCTACTCGCCGGCGAACTCGCAGTTCCGTCGTGACGGCCAGATCGAGCTCACCGTCAAAGTAGACCCGAACGGCCTTGTTTCGCCATGGCTGCTGGCCAACGCCAAGCCCGGCTTGGTCGTACAGATCTCGGCCGCGCAAGGCGAGTTCTGCCTGCCGTTGCCGCATCCGCGAAGCATCCTGTTCATCAGCGGTGGTTCGGGAATCACGCCGGTGATGTCGATGCTGCGCACACTCACCGATAAGGCGTACATCGGGAAGATCACCTTCCTGCACTACGCGTTCACCAAGGATGACGTGATCTACCAGGCTGAAATCGATGAGATCAAGGCCAAGTACGAAGGTGTCAGGATCGTCCGCGCGTATACCGAAGCGTCGGACGGAGACCTCGAGGGCTACTTCTGCAAGGAGCACCTGCTCGCCGCTGACCGCCACTACGCAGAAGCCGAAACATACCTGTGCGGCCCGATGCCGCTCATGAACGCGGTCCGCGAGATCTTCGATGCCGAGGGTCTCGCGCACAAGCTCCACCTCGAGCAGTTCGCCGCCCCGATTCGGACCGTCAGCACCGACGATGCCGAAGGCGACCTCACCTTCTCCGAGTCGAACCTGGCTATCGCCAACAACGGCCAGACGATCCTCGAGCAGGCTGAGGCCGCGGGCCTGACTCCGGAGTACGGCTGCCGCATCGGCATCTGCTTCACGTGTGTTCGCAAGAAGGACAGCGGAACAACGCAGAACGTTCTCAACGGCGACCTCTGCAGCGACCCTGACACCAACGTCAAGCTCTGCATCAACAAACCCGTTGGCGATGTCGTCATCGCCCTCTGAGCAACGCCGAACCAGCCTCCACCACAGCCCCGAAGGAGACACGAAATGACTACTTTCGCACCTGCCAACAAGCAGAAGAGCCAGAAGAAGCCGACCACGTACGCACCCCCGGCCAGGCCGAATGACCTCAAGAAACTGCCGTCCGAGCAGATCGAAGAGTTCGGCAAGGAAATGGACGCCCTGCGTGCCCGCATCGTCGCCGACCTCGGTGAAAAGGATGCCAACTACATCCGCGACATCGTGAGCAAGCAGAAGAAGCTCGAAGTCGCTGGCCGCGCGCTGCTGTGGGCCGGCTGGTTCCCGCCGGCCTGGTTGGGAGGAGTCGTAGCGCTTTCCCTCTCCAAGATCATCGACAACATGGAGATCGGGCACAACGTCATGCATGGCCAGTACGACTGGATGCAGGACCCGGCTCTTACGTCGAAGAACTTCGACTGGGACAACACCATCCACGCCGACAGCTGGCTGTACACGCACAACTACGTGCACCACACCTTCACCAACATCGTCGGCAAAGACCACGACGCCGAGGGTTACGGCGTCATGCGCATGACCGAGGAGCAGCCGTGGCACCCGATCTGGCTGCTCAACCCCGTCTTCTGTGCCACCCTGCAGATCTTCTTCCAGTGGGGGACCGCGCTCCAGGAGCTCGAGTCGGAGAAGTTCTTCAAGGGTGAGAAGTCGTGGTCCGACATGAAAGAAGGACTTGCCAGGTTCCGCGCGAAGGCTGGCAAGCAGGCGCTCAAGGACTACGTCATCTTCCCGCTGCTCTCGGGTCCGGGCGCGCCGTTCACCTTCCTCGGAAACATGGCGGCCAACCTGGTCCGCAACCTGTGGGCGTCGTCGGTGATCTGGTGCGGCCACTTCCCTGAAGAGGTTCAGACGTTCTCGATCGAAGAGACCGAGGACGAGAGCCATGCCGCTTGGTACTACCGCCAGATCCTCGGCTCGGCCAACTTCACCGGTTGGAAGGGCATCGACATCCTGTCGGGCAACCTGAGCTATCAGATCGAGCACCACCTGTTCCCCGACCTCCCCGCGTACCGCTATGCAGAGATTGCGGTGGAGGTCCGTGCGATATGCGAGAAGTACGGCATCGCGTACCACGAGGCTTCGATGGCGAAGCAGCTGGGAAGTGTCTACAAGAAGGTGTTCAGGCTTTCGTTCCCGGACAACTTCTTCCAGAAGTCGCCGATCGCAACGATTGCAGACATCGTCGCGTTCCCTGTGCGGATGGTGAGGCGCCAGTTTCGGGCCGCTGCCTGAGCCTTGCCACAAGCCGGCCTCCCAACGGCTGGCTTGTGGGGGCGGAGACGAAGTGCCAGTGCGGAATTGAAGCCGTCGGTGGGACGTGCTTAGTCAGGCGGCAGTGGGACGATGCGGTCCTGACAATTCACGGTCTTCTCGCCGTCGTTGGACAAGACGGTCTGCCCGTCCACCAGAATCCGGCAATAGATGTGCCCCGAGCCCCAGATCGCCGTCACCTGCTTGACAGTGTCCTGGTACGGCCAGGCCACCGTCACCGACCATGGCAGCTTGACGTCGCTGACGGACTGAGGCGTTCCGTTGTAGCCGCCGTAGCTGATGGTGCCGGCCTCGGGTGCCTTGCCGGCCGCCCACACCAGGTAGGTCACCTTGGGGGGCGCAGCCTGCGCGGTCCCGGGGAGGGCCAGGCCAACGACTGCGGTTGCCGCGGTTACCGCTGCCAGGGTTCGCTTCACGATGTCCTCCCGGTTCAGGCTTTGGGCCGGAAGCTATCACGACGGCCGCGGGCAATGGGCCGATTCGTCACACGGCGGGCGTCACTGATCGCGGCTGCATGGGTCGCCGGGCACCTTGCTCAAGATGCCCACGATGGAGCCTGAGTTTCCGCGCTGGCAATGCTCGCGGGGCACGCCGTCGGTGGCGTAGCTGCAGGTGGCCAGCTCCACGCGATCATCCTCGTCGACCACCTGGCCGTCGATGAGGATCTGGCAGAAGATGCGCGGACCGTCCCCGGTGTTGTACCCGGTGACATTGATCAGGGGGTGCTTGGTGTCATCGGTCCAGGTGATGTCCTTGCCCCATGGCAACTGCGGATTCATGGCACCATGTCGGGAACCGTCCGCTTCGTTGTAGCCGATGGTTGCCGCGACCAGTGGGCCGTATTCCGCCCAGACTCGGTACGTCACCGTTTTGGGCGCCGCGTGTGCGGCAGGAGCGGTCACTACCGCGCCCATCGTGGCCACCGCCGCCATGCAGGTGAAGAGCCGTTTCATGGGCGCAAGCTAACACGAAAAAAGCGAGGGCCCGAGACGGCAGATCGCCGTTCCGGGCCCTCGCTGTGCGACTGTGTTAGTGTCCGCCGCCCTCGTGGCCTTCCTCATTGGCGGTGTGCTGGCGAGGTGCACTCGGACCGGCGTCGATGGGCACCGCGACGGTGACCTCTCCGGCCTTCTCGAAGGTGAAGGTGAATCGGTACGTGAGGCCGTCGGCCAGATCCTTCGTCAGTTGTAGCTGAGCCTTGCCGTGCTTGATCGTCGGGTCAGAGGCGGCCTGCGGCTTGGGCTCTGGTGCCTTGACCTCCGTCGTGGCGGCTCCGGGCTCGGTGGAGACGGTGGCACCGTGCTCCCCGTTGCTGCCTTCTGCGCCGGCGGCCTCGGGTCCCTTGGCCTCGGATGCGGGCTCCTGGCCTTCGGCGGCCCCGACGAACAGGCGGCCGGTCGCCGGGATCTCGCTGTCGCCGCTCAGGGTCACCTTGCCGATGTCGTCCGGAGAGGAAACTGCGGTGAGCTTGTCGTTGACATCCGCTGATTCATTCGTGATGACCAGAACCAGCTCGGCCTTCTGCCCGGCACGCTGCTTCACCGGGTCCGGGGTGCCGACGAGATGGATGTTGCGCAACGCCAGCTTGCCGAGGTTGGCACTGCCGCCATTGATCGCCGAGGACTGGTTCGCTGTCTGCGAGATCTGCCCCGAGCCGCAGCCGGTGAGGGCAGTCGCGAGAACCGCGGCGCCAAGAAGTGTCGTCACGCGAGCGGTGCTGCGATGGGACCGAGTGCGAAACACAGGCATCTCCCTGATTCGAAAGCGGCTCCGGATAGTCCGAAATCCACCTGCGGCCGATATGTCCTATAGACAGTAGTAGGTGCCTGGCGACGACGAAAACGGCGGGGCACCCGGGATGAGTCACTCGCGTGAAGACCGTCCAGATCCGTCCGGATCCGGTGTCCCAGTCTGGCATCGGGGAACCGATGTGACCTGGATTACCGCTTGTGAGGGCTGGTTTATGGGTCGGCGGACGCCGCCGCTGAGGGGCGCTGGATGCACGAAAACGTCACCATGTCAACCCCGAGGGTTCACCTGCAGTGCCCCTGACCTGCACCGTTGGTGCACACGTCGAGATACCCCGTGATAGAATTGGGTATCGAAAGGGGCACGAAACAAGATGATATTTAAGGTCGGAGACACCGTTGTGTATCCACATCACGGTGCAGCGCTGATCGAAGCGATCGAGACCCGAACCATCAAAGGCGAGCAGAAAGAGTATCTCGTCCTGAAGGTTGCCCAGGGCGATTTGACTGTTCGTGTGCCTGCAGAGAATGCCGAGTACGTCGGCGTCCGTGACGTGGTGGGCCGCGAGGGTCTGGACACGGTCTTCCAGGTGCTGCGTGCGCCGCACACCGAAGAGCCGACCAACTGGTCCCGTCGATTCAAGGCCAACCAGGAAAAGCTGGCTTCCGGCGACGTGAAGAAGGTCGCCGAGGTTGTGCGTGACCTGTGGCGCCGCGAGCAGGAGCGTGGCCTGTCCGCAGGCGAGAAGCGCATGCTGGCCAAGGCTCGTCAGATCTTGGTCGGTGAGCTGGCGCTTGCCGAGAACACCAACGCTGCCAAGGCCGACACCATTCTCGACGAGGTGCTCGCAGCTGCCTCGTAGGACGGCGGCGATTGTCCCGGCCGCCGGTCTCGGTGTGCGGCTGGGTGCAGACATTCCGAAAGCCTTCGTCACTGTTGGTGGCCGGACAATGCTCGAACGTTGTGTCGATGGTCTGTTGTCTTCCGGGGCCGTCGACGAGGTAGTCGTCGTAGTCGGCGCCGAGCAGCTGAAAAAGGCTGCGGCCCTGCTGGGCCCAACGGCCACACTTGTGCCGGGCGGCGCAGAACGCACCGATTCCGTACGCGCCGGGCTGGCAGCGGTGAATGCGGCCGACTGGATTCTTGTTCACGATGCAGCGCGTCCGTTGACCCCTCCGGACATGATCGCCCGCATCGTCGCGGAGCTGAAAGGCGGCCGTCGCGCGGTTATCCCGGCGATAGCCGTCGCGGACACCATCAAATCGGTCAATGCGGCCGGCGATGTGAGCGGCACACCCGATCGGGCCGGCCTGCGCGCCGTGCAGACACCGCAGGGGTTCGCCGCAGACCTGCTGAGGCGCGCGTACGCGGCCGCAGGGGATGTCGCCACCGATGATGCCGCACTCGTCGAGCAGATGGGTGAGAGCGTGCACGTCGTGGACGGTGACCGGCTGGCCTTCAAGATCACCACGGCGCTGGACATGACGCTGGCGGAGGCGATTCTGAGCAGGGAGGTAGCTCAATGAGCGCATTGCCCCGGGTGGGCATCGGCACCGATGTACACCCAATAGAGGCGGGCAAGCAATGCTGGTTGCTGGGGCTTTTGTTCCCCGATGCGGATGGCTGCGAGGGACATTCGGACGGTGACGTCGCCGCCCACGCGCTGTGCGATGCGCTGCTTTCGGCGGCCGGACTGGGCGATGTGGGTGCGGTGTTCGGAACCGGCCAGCCTGAATGGTCGGGTGTCAGCGGGGCGAAGATGCTGACCCACGTGCGGGAGCTGCTGCACGACAGCGGTTTCCAGATCGGTAACGCCGCAGTTCAGGTCATCGGGAATCGCCCGAAGATCGGGCCGCGCCGGGCCGAGGCCCAGGAGCTACTGTCGGGCCTCCTCGGAGCACCGGTTTCGGTTTCGGCGACTACAACAGACGGGCTGGGTCTGACCGGACGCGGCGAGGGCTTGGCCGCGGTGGCAACGGCGCTCGTCACAGCGCTGTAAGCTCGCTGGTCGTGACCGGTCACGCTCCGCTTCGGCTGTACGACACCCGTGTGGGTGCCGTGCGTGACTTCGTGCCTTTGCAGCCCGGGTCCGTCTCCATCTACCTGTGCGGGGCAACTGTGCAGGGTCTGCCCCATATTGGGCACGTCCGCAGCGGCGTCGCGTTCGATGTGCTGCGTCGCTGGCTCACCGCCCGCGCCTATGACGTCCTGTTCGTTCGCAATGTCACCGATATCGACGACAAGATCCTGAACAAGGCGGCCGATGCCGGCCGGCCATGGTGGGAGTGGGCGGCCACCTATGAGCGCGCTTTCGACCAGGCCTACGACGCGCTCGGAGTGCTGCCTCCTTCGGTGTCCCCACGGGCGACGGGCCATATCACCCAGATGGTCGAGCTGATCGAGCGACTCATCGACACCGGGCACGCCTACGCCAGCGGCGGCGACGTCTACTTCGACGTGCTGAGCTATCCGGAGTACGGGCAACTGTCCGGACACAAGATCGACGACGTGCACCAGGGCGAGGGTGTCGCGACCGGCAAGCGTGACCCGCGGGACTTCACCCTGTGGAAGGGCGCCAAACCCGGTGAGCCGTCGTGGCCGACTCCGTGGGGACCCGGACGACCGGGCTGGCACACCGAGTGCGTGGCGATGTGCGAGTCATACCTGGGCCCGGAGTTCGATATTCACGCGGGCGGCATGGATCTGATCTTCCCGCATCACGAGAACGAGATTGCGCAGAGCCGTGCTGCCGGCGACGGATTCGCACGCTACTGGCTGCACAACGGCTGGGTCACCATGGGTGGCGAGAAGATGAGCAAGTCGTTGGGCAATGTGTTGTCCATTCCGGCTGTGCTGCAACGAGTCCGGGCTGTCGAGCTGCGCTACTACCTCGGTAGCGCGCACTACCGCTCCATGCTCGAATACTCCGAGACCGCGCTCGCGGACGCGGTCAAGGCCTACTGCGGTATCGAAGACTTCCTGCACCGGGTGCGGATCCGGGTCGGCGACGTCCCGGTTGGTACCTGGACTCCTGGCTTCGCAGCGGCTCTGGATGACGACCTGTCGGTGCCGATCGCGTTGGCAGAGGTGCATTCCACGCGCGCGGACGGAAACCGGGCACTGGATGCCGGTGACCACGAGGGCGCGCTATCGGCGGCGTCGAGCGTCCGCGCCATGATGTCGATCCTCGGATGTGACCCGCTCAACGAGCGCTGGGAGACGCGTGACGAGACGTCCGCCGCACTGAATGCCGTCGACGTGCTGGTGACGGCCGAGCTAGAGCGGCGGGGAACCGCTCGGGCAGAGAAGGATTGGGCACTCGCAGACGAGATCCGGGACCGGCTCAAGCGGGCGGGCCTGGAGATCACCGATACCGCAGACGGCCCTCAGTGGTCCCTTACGAGTAGTGACGAAGAGTAGCAATGGCAGGAAATTCCCAGCGCCGCGGCGCGGTACGTAAGCCCGGCACCAAGAAGGGCCCCACTGTCGGCTCCGGCGGTGTACGCCGACGGGGCCTGGAGGGCAAGGGCGCGACACCTCCGGCCGAACAGCGGACGAAGCATCCAGCTGCCAAACGTGCTGCTGTGCAACGGAAGATCACCGATGCCAAGCAGCGTCGGCTGAAGCAGGGCGACGAGTCCGAGATGGTGCTGGGACGCAACCCGGTGCTCGAATGCCTGCGCACGGGTGTGCCGGCAACGGCGTTATATGTCGCCGTCGGCGCCGACAACGACGAGCGACTCACCGAATCCGTGTCGCTGGCGGCCGATGCCGGTATCGCGATCCTAGAAGTGCCGCGGCCCGACCTGGACCGCATGAGCACCAACGGGTTGCACCAGGGGCTTGCCCTGCAGGTCCCTCCGTATCGATACGCCCATCCCGACGATCTGCTGGCCCGCGCGCGTGCGGAGGCGCAGCCCGCACTATTGGTGGCACTGGACAACATCTCGGACCCGCGCAATCTGGGCGCCATCGTGCGCTCCGTGGCTGCCTTCGGGGGGCACGGGGTTGTCATTCCGCAGCGGCGAAGTGCATCGGTCACCGCTGTTGCATGGCGAACCAGCGCTGGTGCGGCGGCGCGCCTTCCGGTCGCGCGCGCCACGAATCTGACACGCACACTCAAGGATTGGCAGGACAAGGGTCTCACCATTGTCGGACTTGACGCCGGCGGAGATACCGAGCTCGATGACCTCGACGGCGCGGGCGATATCGCTGTGGTCGTTGGATCAGAGGGCAAGGGTCTGTCCCAGCTGGTCCGTAAGACCTGCGACGCGGTGGTGTCGATCCCCATGGCCGGGCCGGTCGAATCGTTGAACGCGTCGGTGGCCGCCGGCGTGGTGCTCGCGGAGATCGCGCGCCAGCGGCGCTGATTGCTTTGTGCCGCGAAGGCATCTGTGTACGGAAGATGGCTGTTTGGTGTACGCGAGTGCCTTCCCGGTGCGAGTGGCATAGCCTCATCGCCATGAAGCGCTTGGCTGCCGTTCTCGCAGTTACCCTGGCACTGACGTCCTGTGGCAATAAGGACGCGGCGTCTTTTGATCTGCAGGCGCACCGGGGCGGGCGCGGTGAAACCACCGAAGAATCATTGCGCGCCTTCGCGAAAGCACTTGAACTCGGGGTGAGCACTCTCGAGCTCGACGTCGTCATCTCCAAGGACCACAAACCCATGGTCTGGCACGATCCGGTGATCGATTCCGCGAAATGCTCAGATACTGCCCCGGTGACACCGGGTGACCCACAGTTCCCTTATGTCGGAAAGCTGGTGAAAGACCTGACTTCCGATCAGTTGCGCACCCTGGACTGCGGCAAGCTGCTCAAGGATTTTCCACAGGCAGAGGTAGTGAAGAACGACAGGATTGCTTTGCTACCCGAGGTTTTCGCCCTCGCGGATTCCTATCATGCCGATGTGCGGTACAACATCGAGACGAAGGTGGAGGCCGCCGAACCTCAGAAATCGGCGGAACCGCAGGTGTTTGTCGACGTCATTCTCGGGGCTATTCGGGCGGGGGGCAAGGTCGACAAAGCCGAAATTCAGAGCTTCGACTGGCGCACGCTGCCGATGACCAAGCGAGCCGAACCGGGTATCCCACTTGTCGCGCTCTGGGACGAGACCACCTGGTATCCGGGCTCGCCGTGGCTCGGTGGAGTGGATCCCGCGGTCGTCAAGGATCCGATTGACGGGGCCAAGCAGATAGGTGCCACCATCTTGTCACCGGGATACACCGTGCCCTATGGAGGCAAGGTGGGTGATCCGGGTTTCACGCTGGTCGCCGACAAGAAGTTCGTCGAGAAGGCACACGCTTTGGGGCTCAAGGTTATTCCGTGGACCATCAACGACGCCGAGACCATGAAGGCACAGATCGACGCCGGTGCCGACGGGATAATCAGCGACTACCCGACGATCCTGCGGAAGGTGTTGGCAGAGAAGGGTTTGGCGCTGCCACCGGCCTATCACCGCTAAACGAACGGGGCCAGCTCGATTCCGTTGGCTGTCAGCGCCGCGCGCACGGTCCGTGCGATTGTCACGGCATCCGGGGAATCGCCGTGTACGCATATCGATTCAGCAGTTTTGCTCAGGGCGGGAATGCGCGCCGCGACCGCAGCGGGATCGTGCAACACCGCCCCCGGTTCGCCGCGCGGTACCAGGGTGCCGTCCTCTCGGTAGGCCCGGTCGGCGAAGGCCTCGGTCACCACGCGCAACCCTAATTCGCGCGCACGGTCCCCGAACGCACTGTGCGGCAGTGTCAGCACCGGAAAGGCGGCGTTCACGTCGCGTACCGCGCGCGCAACCGCGTCCGCTTGCACCTCATGATGAACAATTGTGTTGTACAGCGCGCCATGCGGTTTCACATAGGTCACGGGCGAACCGACCGTGCGGGCCAACGCATCCAATGCGCCGATCTGGTACACCACGTCGGCGTAGAGGTCGTCTGCGGCGACATCGATGAACCGGCGGCCAAAGCCCGCCAGATCACGGTAGCCGACCTGCGCGCCGATGCGGATACCCCGAGCGGCAGCGGCGCGGCAGGTGCGATGCAATGTCGCAGGATCGCCCGCATGGAAGCCACAGGCGAGGTTTGCGCTTGTGACCACATCGAGCATCGCCTCATCGTCGCCCAGGCGCCAGGCACCGAATCCTTCACCAAGGTCGGCATTCAGGTCGATGCGCGTCACCGTGCGAGCCTAGCCCGCTCAGGCCTGCCGATATCGCCCGATGACCCGGCAGAGCAGGTAGATCGATACCGCGATCATGGTGACAAAGACCGAGATCGGCACCCCTGGCGCCAACGACAGCACGATGCCACCGACCGCGGCGATCTCGGCGAAGAGGATCGACAGGCCGATGGCGCGCGCCGGGGACGAGGTGACGCGAGCGGCGGCCGCCGCGGGTGTGATGAGCAGCGACATCACCAGTAGCGCGCCGACGATCTGCACACCCTGTGCCGCGGTGAGGCCTACGAGGGCCGCGAACACGATGCCCAAGGTGCGAACCGGCACTCCGCGCGCCTCGGCCACATCGGGGTCTACGGTGGCGAACAGCATCGGCCGGTAGGTGACGGCCAGCACCACGCCCACCACGAGGCTCACGACGACGAGCATCAGCAGCCCGCTGTATCCGACGCCGACGATCTGTCCGGTCAGAAGTGCGAAGTTGGTGCCGGTGCGTCCCGGGTACAGATGGATGAAAAGCACTGCCAGCCCCAGCCCAAAGGCCATGACGACACCGATTGAGGAGTCGCGATCCTTGGTGCGCTGCCCGAGGATCCCGAAAAGGATTGCCGCGACCACGCTTCCGAGGAGTGCGCCGGTCCCGACATTGGCACCGGCCAGCAGCGCTGCTGCGGCACCGGTTAGTGACAACTCGCTGGAGCCGTGGACGGCGAAAGACATCTGGCGCATGATCACGAAGGGGCCGATGAGCCCGGCCAGCAATCCCAGCAGAGCGGCCGCGAGGATCGCCTGCTGCACGAAGTCGCGCCCGAGCAGATCGGCGGTGAGTGAGAGATTGAAGAAGTTATTCATGGGCGTGCTCGGCGCACTCTGACGTGAGCTGCTGGTTTTCGCCCACCACCACGTACTGATCACGTACCTTCACCACGTCGATCTGCGCGCGGTATAGCCGTGACAACGTCTCCGTCGTCATCACCTCGTCGACGGTGCCGATCTGGAAGCGTCCGTCCACCAGGTACAGGATTCTGTCGACATACGGCACGATCGGATTGATCTCGTGCGTAACGAACAGCACCGCCGTTTGTGCGCTCCTGCGCCGTTTGTCGATCAGGGCGCAAATCTGTTGTGCACTAGCCGGATCCAGGTTCAACAGCGGCTCGTCGCAGAGGAGTAGCGCGGGATCGCCCGCCAGTGCCTGCGCGATGCGTACCCGCTGTAGCTCACCTCCGGACAGCGACGAGACTGCCTTGGTGGCCAGGTGGGTCGCGTCGACCTGATCCAGTGCGAGTTTGATCGCCTCACGCTGGCGCGCGCGGCGGGCGCCGTTGAACGCCGCCAAACCCCAACGATGCCCGTCGATTCCGAGGCCGACAAGATCCTCCGCACGCAGAATCAGCGCGTTGTCGGCGAGCCGGTGCTGGGGGACGTACCCGAGTTCGCCGGTGACACTCATGGTGCCTCGGGTGAGTGGCACCTGCCCCAGCAGCAGGCGCAGCAGCGAGGTCTTCCCGGAACCGTTGGGGCCCAATACCGCGATGAACTCACCGGGTTCGACCGTGAGATCCAGATCCTGCCACAGGGTGCGTCCGCCGCGATTGAGCGATGCATTGCACAGCGTCGCGGTACTCATTCGGCCATTATCTCAGGGCGGTCGCGAGCTGTTCGGTGGTGCGTCGCTGCCAGGTGATGTAGTCGGTGCCGTCCGGCAGGGTTTCGGTCACCGTCACCACCGGAACGCCATGAGATTCGGCGGCTTGCTTGAGCTGATTGGTGACCGGTCCGGCCGTTTGAGAGTTGAAGAGCAGTGCCGCAACCTGTTTGGTGTTGATCAGGTCCAACGCGGTGGCGACATCGGCGGGGGAGGGGTCCTGGCCCTGCTCGGCGGCTTCGGCGAAGTCGTGGGGCGTACGGTCAACCAGTTCGCAATGAGAGACCAGGTGACTGGCCACCGGCTCGGTCGCGAGGATCCCCTTGCCATGGTCCTTCTCGGCGATGCCGTGCTGCAGATCTGAGATGGAGTCAAGCTGCTGCCCAAATGTTTTGGCATTCGCTCGGTAGCTATCGGCGTCGTCCGGGTCCGCCTTGGCAAGTTCGTCTGCAACCTGATCGGCCACCTTTTTCGCGGTGCTCAGGCTGTAGAACACATGCTCATTCTTGTCGGCGGAGTCCGCGGGCAGAAGCTGGTAGGCGTTGACCCGAGGCTGGCCGTCCTTGAGCAGCTTGTCGATGAACGGGTCGTAGCCGTCGCCGTTGTACACAACCAGCGTGGCGTCCTGGACCTGCGCCGCGGCCGCGGGCGTTACCTCGAAGGAATGTGGGTCGGTGTTGGCGCCGCTGACCAATGCGCTCACCTTGGCGTGGTCACCGGCTACGGCCTGGGCCACTGAGGCCCAGGCATCCGTGGAGGCCACCACCGTGGGTTCGCTGGACCGTTGGGCGCCTTGGCCGCAGCCGGAGAGCGCGAGCGTTCCTACGGTCGTAACCGCCAAAGCCAACCCAGTCACGCGAGCGTGCACAGCAGACCTCCAGCTCTCCAGTAATGAAAACGGTTTTCATTATGGGGGATGGGCGAGGAGAGTGCAAAACGTGTCAGCGTTCGCTGAGCTTGGTGACCACGCGCAGTGCCGGTAGCAGCAGTGATCGTGGGGTGTATCGCCCGGCCACGGTCATCGCCTGGGGTACCGCTCCCGGGACCACGCTGCGCGCACCCTGCTGCATGCCCTTGATTGCCGCTGCGGCCACTTGCTTCGCAGAGACCTGTACACACGGCACGCTGAACCGCTCCGCACTCGCGATCTCGGCCCATTCCGTAGGCACCGGTCCCGGACACAGCACCGTGCAGGACACGCCCGTGCCCCGCAGCTCCTCGTGCGCGGCCTCGGAGAAGGACTGCACGTAGGCCTTGGTCGCCGCGTAGGTCGCCATGTACGGAATCGGCTGGAAGGCGGCAACCGAGGCGATGTTCAGGACGGCCCCGGTCCCCCGATCAACCATGCCTGCCACCGCGGCATGGGTCAGCTCGACCAGTGTGATGACGTTGACCTCGATCTCTTCACGCTCGCGATCCAACGGCAACTCATGGAAGACCCCGCTGGTGCCGAACCCCGCAGAATTGCACAATCCCGCAATGCGATTGGCGGCAATCCACTCGCGCAGCTCGGCGCGGCCGGACTCGGTGCCAAGGTCCAGTGCCTGCACGCCGACTTCGATGTGGTGGCGTGCCGTCAGGATGTCGGCGAGCTTGTCCATCCTGTCCTTGCGGCGCGCTACCAGCGTCAACGAGTATCCGCGCTTGGCCAGCCCGTACGCCAGCTCGGTGCCTATGCCCGAGGACGCCCCGGTGATGACGACGGGGCCGGCGGCCTCTGGCTTGGGCAGGCTCACCAGTGCACCCCGGGTGTGGCGTCGATGAAGATCTGCTGTCCGCTGTCAACTTCTTCGGGCTTGAGGTTCTTGACCCCCTTGGCGGCATCGGAGTCCGGGAACATCTTGTACCCCTGATTGCGCACCGCGTCCATGATTTCCGGGGTGAGTGAATCTGCGAACGAGGCGATCCGTCCGAATGCCGAAGCCACTCGCCGGGGCCGCTCGATGATCGCCTTGGCGATCACCTCGCCCGCCTCGTCTGGGGTCAGGGCCGGGAACTTCTGGTACAGCGTCGTCGGCGCGATCATCGGTGTCCGTACCAAGGGCATGTGAATGGTGGTGAAACGCAGTCCCTCGTCCGACGTCTCGGCCTGGAACGCATCGGAGACCGTGTCCAACGCCGCCTTCGATGCGATGTACGCGCCGAATCGTGGCACCTTTGTCTGCACCCCGATGGACGAGATGTTGATGACGTGGCCGAACTTGCGCTCACGCATGCCCGGCATGAAGCCGAGGATGAGATGCAGGGGCGCAAAGTAATTCAGTTGCATGGTGCGCTCGAAATCGTGTGGCCTGTCGTAGGACAGGGCCAGCGAGCGCCGGATCGATCGACCGGCGTTGTTGATGAGGATGTCCACCCTGCCGTGCTCGGCAAGCACGTCTTTCACCATCCGATCGATGGCATCCATATCGGACAGGTCGCACGGGAACACGTGGGCGGTCCCGCCGACACCGCGAACCTGCGCGGCGGTCTCCTGCAACTTGTCCTCGGAGCGGGCGACGAGCAGTACCGTGCCCCCGGCCTCGCCGATCTGCAGCGCTGCGGCCTGGCCGATGCCGGACGAGCCGCCGGTGATCATGACGATCTTCTTGCGGACCGACGAGCGCAGACTTCGGCTCGGTGTGACGAGCTTGGCGATGGCGTGTGGTGTGAGCTGTCCGGTCGGCGTTGTCAGGGCCTTGTTGACCTTGCCAAACTGCTGCGACGCCAGGGAGCTGAGACGTTGCATGGGGTTCATGGCTGAACGCTATGCCCGCGCCGCCGGTGGCGCGGCGAAATGGCCGTTAGGACAGCAAGGCGGCGCAGCGCAGCAGCCCGATGTGGCTGTATGCCTGCGGGTGATTGCCCAGCGAGCGTTCGGCCACCGGGTCGTACTCCTCGGACAACAGGCCGGTGGGGCCGGTGGCCTTGACCAACTGGTCGAACAGCAGCTCGGCCTGTGATCGCGCACCGATGAGCAGGTAGGCCTCCACGAGCCAGGCGGCGCACAGATGGAAGCCGCCCTCTCCGCCGGGCAGGCCGTCATCGCGGTGGTATCGGTAAACCGTTGCACCACTACGTAACTCGGCTTCAGTGGCGATCACTGTCGCGGTGAACCGGGGGTCGGTGGGCTCGATCAGCCCGGACAGTCCGATGTACAGGGTGGCAGCATCCAGATCTGTGCCGTCATAGGCGGCGGTGAAGGACTTCACCGAGTCGTTCCACCCCTTGTCGATGACCTCGGCGGCGATCTCGTCACGTAGTCCGGCCCAGCCCGCGGGAGTCTCGCGCTGGAATTCTTCGGCGAGTTTCACCGCTCGGTCCACGGTCACCCAGCACATCACCTTGGAGTAGACGTGGTGCCGCGGATTGCCGCGGATCTCCCAGATTCCGTGGTCGGGTTCGTACCACCGGCGTTCGACGGCAAGAACCATGTCGGATACCAGGTTCCAGTCGGCATCGGTCAGCGGTTCGGCGTGTCCGAGACGCTTGCGGGCGTGAGTCAGATCGTGGATCAGTTCCACCACGGGACCGAAGACGTCCAGCTGCACTTGTGAGTTGGCGGCGTTGCCGACGCGGACCGGGCGTGAGCCCGCGTATCCGGGCAGCGAGTCGATCACCGCCTCGGGCGGTAGCACGGTTCCAGACAAGGTGTACAGCGGGTGCAGGCGATCTGGGCCGGGTAGGTGCTCCAGCACTCGGTGCAGCCAGCCCAACAGGCCCTCGGCCTCGCCTAGAGATCCCAACGCCACCAGGGCCGATGCGGTCATCGAGGCGTCGCGCAGCCAGCAGTACCGATAATCCCAGTTGCGAATGCCGCCAATGTCTTCCGGCAATGACGTGGTGGCGGCCGCAAGGATCGCGCCGGATTCGGCATGCACCAGGCCGCGCAGCGTCAGCGCCGAGCGCTTCATCAGTCCGGGCTTGCGCTCGGGGAGTGTCAAGGTCTGCGCCCAGTCGCGCCAATACGACTCGGCGCGGCGCCGCAGCTCAGGTTCGGGGACCGGGTTTGGCCCTAAATCTTCGGTACCGCAGCGTAATTCGAGAGCGATCGGCCGGTTGGAGCGGCTGATCGTCGCGGTGGCGGTCTGTTCGTCGGCGGAGATGCTCCAGGTGACGCCGGGTGCGCGCAGCACAATCGGGTCGTTGGTGCCCAGCACCCGCAGACCGCCCTCGTCGGCTACCAGCTGCACTGGTGTCTGACCGAACTCGGGGCGCGGGGCGAACGTGACCACCGCATCGGCCTCGCCGGTGACAACCCTGATCAGATCGGTACGCCCGGGAATCTCGTCGTGCGCCAGGTAGTCGGTGACCTGCAGGCTGGCCCAACGGGTTTCAACAGTCATGGTGCTGTCGATGTACTTCTGGCCGAGTGGCAGCGCTGACCGTGCGGGGCCAATGGTGAAGTGCCCGGCCTCATCCCCACCGAGGAGGTGGGCGAAGACGGCTGCCGAGTCGGGTTCCGGGTGACACATCCAGGTGATGTCACCGGTGGGGGTCACCAGCGCGAGCGTGCGTGAGTTGGCGAGCATGGTGAGACGCTCGATGGGGGTGGCGTGACCGCCGAGCAGCCAGGTGCGACGTTCCTCAAGCAGGAAAGCCAGTGCGGTGCCCACCGATTCGGTGTCCGGGATGCGGTATCCGGCGAGTGTTTCTCCGTCGCCCACCTTGACACCCACGTCGGGGCCATGCAGTCGCTTGAAGGCCTTCTCGTCGGTGACGTCGTCGCCGAAGAACACCGCGGCGGTCGCGCCTTCCTGATGGCGCAAGATGTCGAGCGCCTGTCCCTTGTCGGTGGGTATAACCGCGAATTCGAGAACCTTTTTGCCCTCGGTGACCTGCGCGCCCCATCCGTTGGCCACGGTAAGTGCTTGGGACAGCGCGGCATCGCCGTCCTCTTCCGAGGCATTACGTACGTGCAGTGCGACGCTCGCCGGTTTCAGCTCGATAGCCACCCCGGCGTATTCGGCGGCGATGGCCGACAGCTTGTTGGCGATGGTCTTCAATAGCGCCTTGGCGTCTCCGTCGATGGCATGCACGAAGCCGGCATCGAACTCCGATCCGTGGCTACCGACCAGATGTACCTCGGAGGGCAGCCGCGACAGGGTCGCCAGGTCACGCAGTGCGCGCCCGGAGATCAGCGCCGAGGTTGTCGACGGCAGTCCCGCCAACGCCCGCAACGCCGTGGTCGACTCGGGGTGTGGGCGTGCGTCATCGGGGTTGTTGACCAGCGGAGCGATGGTTCCGTCGTAGTCGGAGGCCACCAACAGCCGAGGAGTACGGGCGACTTCGGAAAGAGCCCGGCGCAGTTCGACAGGCAGATCTTGGGCACTCACCACGGGTCCCGAGTCTACGTCCGCTACCTACGGCGGGCTGGCTAGGCCAAGCGTTGCTGCTCAGGTAATGCCGAGCAGCAATCTGACGGTGCGATCGAGACGGTGGCTCACGTCGGTTGCCGACGCCCGACGCGTCAGCCAGGCAATCATGTTGGAGGTCCAGACATCCGAGATGACACGGGCGATGTGGAACTGCGCGTCGGAAGGGTCGTCGTCACCGGCCATCGCGCGGGCGAAAATACCGTCCATCAGCCGGCCCACGTGATCAACCTCACCGGCGGCGGAGGCGTCCGCGAAGACCAAGGCGCGGGTCATCGCCTCGGTAAGGAGGGGGTTGCGCTGCATGTTGCGATTCAGCCGCGTGATCGCCGTGTGCAGGCGTTCGTACGCGGTGCTGCCGCTGACGGTGTTGCGATCCGATCTGGCGTCGATCTGCTCGAATTCGCGCTCCAGCGCGGACACGAGCAGGTGCACCTTGGAGGGGAAGTACCGATACAGCGTGCCCACGGCGACGTCTGCCCGTTCGGCGACAGTACGCATCTGCACTGCTTCGTACCCGCCCTTGGATGCGATGGCCAAGGTGGCATCCAGGATGCGCTTGCGGCGCTCGCGCTGCGCGGTCGAACCGAGATCGTCATCGGACAGTGCTGAGACGGCTGCAGGCTGATTCGCGGCGTCGGTGTCACCGTTATCCGACTGCACGGCTTCCGATGCGTTAGATGTCCGAGGCGTTGCCATGGCGTCTGTACTCCCTGTGCTCAATCCCGCGTGTCCACGGGACGGTTTCAGCGCACGACTATACGGATGACCGTCGGTCGTTTCAGGTCTCCCTGGCCCTCCGGTAGTGCTCTGTACAGCCTGAATGCGTTCCTACTACACTGAACCCAATCACGATATTAGAACACGTTCTAGTCTCGTGTACCCGAATCAAGCCGAGGAGAATCTGTGTCGTCCGATGTTCAGGAAGCCGCCCGGGACGCTGTCCGTCAGTGGGCCAAGAGCGCGGCTGTCATCGAGTCGGTCCGCAAGATGGAATCCGACCCCCACGGGTGGGGCCCGGCCTATGCCGGGGTGGCTGAGCTGGGAATATTCGGTGTCGCGGTGCCCGAGGCCGCAGGCGGTTCGGGTGCCGGATTCGACGACATGATCGCCATGGTCGACGAGGCCGCGGCGTCCTTGGTGCCGGGGCCGGTTGCCACCAGTGCGTTGGCTGCTGTGGTGCTCGCGCCCGCCGGGCCGGCGGAATTGGTGGCGGCGCTGGCCTCCGGTGAGCGCACGGCGGGCCTGGCCCTCACCGGGAGCCTGACCGTCGCCGACGGGCTGGCCTCGGGCGTGTTGCCCGCGGTGCTGGGTGGCACCGTCGATGGAGTGCTGCTTGCGCCGGGGCCCGATGGTTGGGTGTTGGTCGACTGCGCGGGTGCGGGTGCCACGGTGGACGTCAAAAAGGCTACTGATTTCTCCCGCCCGTGGGCCGCGATCACCCTGAACGGCGCCGAGGCGCATCCGGTGAGTCTGCCGAAGGCCGTGGTCGCCGATCTTGCGACGGTGACCCTCGCGGCCGAGGCGGTGGGTGTGGCGCGCTGGGCGCTGCGGACCGCCGTCGAGTACGCCAAGGTGCGTGAGCAGTTCGGTAAGCAGATCGGCAGCTTTCAGGCCATCAAACACATGTGTGCCGAAATGCTGTGCAGGGTCGAGCAGGCAGATGTCGCGGTCTGGGATGCTGCCGGATGCGCGCAGGATGCGGTGGCCAATGGTGTTGATTTCCATCAGCTTTCGCTTTCCGCCGCGGTCGCGGCGGCCGTGGCGGTCGATGCCGCGGTGGTCAACACCAAGGATTGCATTCAGATTCTTGGCGGCATCGGGTTCACTTGGGAGCACGACGCGCACCTGTACCTGCGGCGTGCCTACGCACTGCAGTCCTTCCTGGGTAAGCCGGCGGTATGGCGGCGTAAGGCCGCCGCGCTGACCCTCGGGGGAACTCGCCGCTCCCTGACCATCGACCTCGGTGAGGTGGAGACCCAGCGGGCTCAGGTCGCTGCCACCGCTGCGGAAATCGCTTCGGCGCCAAAAGATGAACACCAGGTTCGGCTGGCCGAGACGGGCTTCCTGGCCCCGCACTGGCCCGCTCCGTACGGGCTGGGCGCGGGGGCCGCGCAGCAGTTGCTCATCGATCAGGAGCTGCACGCCGCGGGAGTCACCCGCCCCGACCTCGTGATCGGGTGGTGGGCGGCTCCTACCATTCTCGAGCACGGAACTCCAGAGCAGATAGCGCAATTCGTCGCACCCACACTGCGCGGTGAGATCGAATGGTGCCAGCTGTTCTCCGAGCCCGGTGCCGGTAGTGATCTTGCGGCATTGCGTACCAAGGCAACCCGGGTGGACGGCGGGTGGAAGCTCGACGGACAGAAGGTGTGGAACTCCAAGGCTCAGATTGCGGACTGGGCGATCTGCCTGGCGCGGACCAACCCCGATGTTCCTAAGCACAAGGGTATTACGTACTTCCTGCTCGATATGAAGACCCCGGGAATCACCGTGCGGCCGCTGCGTGAGATCACTGGGGAGGAGATGTTCAACGAGGTCTTCCTGGATGGTGTGATCGTTCCGGACGAGAATGTGGTCGGATCGGCCGACGATGGATGGCGTCTAGCCCGCACCACACTGGCCAATGAACGGGTGGCCATGGCCGGGGGCGGCACGCTCGACGAGGCCATGGAGTCGCTGCTGACGCTCATCGGAGACGCAGAATTAGATGGGGCACAACTAGATACGCTTGGTGTATTCGTGTGCTCGGCGCAGACGGGTGCGCTGCTGGATCTGCGCACCGCGCTGCGCGCCATCGGTGGTCAGGATCCGGGTGCGGCCTCGAGCGTGCGCAAGCTCGTCGGAGTGCGGCATCGTCAGGGGCTGTCGGAGCACATCCTCGACTACGTGGACTCTCATGGAGCGGTGGAGTCACACGAGATGTGGCTGTTCATGCGGGACCGATGCCTGTCGATTGCCGGGGGCACCACACAGATCCTGCTTAGCGTGGCAGGGGAGCGGTTGCTCGGTCTGCCGCGTTGACAGCCAGCAGTCAGCTCGGGTGCGCATGCGGTGTTGGGTGCTGCGCGGGAGAGCGCCCGGACTGAGGCCACGGCCGCGTCGACGAACTCGGTCGAGCTTGACATCGGTGCGCAGTGCATCCGAGATCGTCTTTGACGGCCGGCCATCTACGTCAAAACCTATGTCCGCCAACATGGTGACCATCTCGGATACCGTGGTGAGCCCGTGGCGATGGATATGCAGGACGAGCAGGTAACGCAAATCGGTGCGCAGCGACCGGGCCCGAGCATTCATGCTCAGCACCATGTCATGGTGCGCCGACATTGTCGGACTGGCGTCTTAAACAACACACGTCTGGTGCCCGCGTTTATGCGACAACTACCGGCCAGACCAATTGTTGTCGCATAGACGCGGGCCGCACACCTACATGGTCAGAGCGGGTGCTCAGTACGCCGTCTGGTGACGGTTAGCTGAAGCGGGCCTGTGCGCAGGCGTCGGGCGAGATTACGCTCCGGCCGCCGATGCTGGCCTCCACGTGGCTGCATACGATGTAGTCGGCGTCGAGCTTGGGTTGTCCGGTCGCCCAGTCGGTCGGCTGGGTGGTGCCGGTGATCCGGAAGCGGTCGACGTCACCTCCACCGAAGTAGACGGTGGTGAGCAGCCAGGTGCTACCGCCGTTGTGCTCCACGGTGTTCGGATTGTCGGCCCATTGCACCCAGAGATAGTTCATCCGGTCCGAGGTACGCAGCTCGGTGGTCTGCTTGGCCCACAGATCGCCCCCGAATCCCTCAATTCCGTTGGGAGTCCGAAGGTTGAAGCTCGCGGTGTAATAGCACTGCCGTTCGGCCTTGCGGCAGTCGGCCGTGGCGTGCACCTCGAGCTGACGCCCCTCGTCGACGGGCGTGCTGACGTCGGTGGTTTTGACCTCGGCGGTGGCCGTGCCCGGGAAGACCAGGGACGTGACCACCAGTGATGCGGCGGCCAGCGCCGCTTTCAGGGAGCTCATGATGGGGGAATCGTATCGGCCCGGTGGGGCCGCGTCGCTGAGATCTTTTTTCTGAACCTGGCGTTCACTCATCAAAGGTGACGTTGACATCGTCGGTCTCGGGAACCGCCTGGCACGCCAGGATGTACCCGTCATCGAGGTCGTTCTGCGACAGCGCGTCGTTGACGAGCATGCGGACTTTGCCGTCCTTCAAGATGCAGGCGCAGGTCATGCAGTGCCCTTCGCGGCAAGAGAACGGTGCGTCCAGTCCCTTTGCGAGTAGGACGTCGAGCAGGACGGTGCTCCGGGGCCAGCTGACCGTGTGGGTCTCACCGTCGAGTTCGACGGTGGCCGTGGCAGGCGGTTCATCGTCGTCGGAGGGCTCGGCCAGCACCACCTCGGCGAACGGGTCACTCTCCAGGGAACGGAAAACCTCGACATGCACGCGCTCCTCGGGCATGCCGTTGCCCTTGAGCGCGGCCTCCGAGGCGTCCATGAACGGCCCGGGGCCGCAGATGAAGGCCTCGTGTCCGGCCGCGAACGGGGCGGCCAGAGTGGCCAGGGTTTGTTGTGAGGGCAGCCCCTGGACCGATTCGAGCCAATGGATGACGGTCAACCGATCCGGATATTGCGCCGTCAGTTCGCGAAGTGCCGCACCGAAGATCACCGACCGCTCGTCGCGGTTGGCGTAGATGAGCACCACCTTGCCGCTGCCCTGTGAGAGTGCGGACTTGCAGATCGCCATCATCGGGGTGATGCCGCTACCTGCGGCCAGCAGCAGGAAGTCACGATCGAGTTCTTTGGGGACGAATACTCCGGAGGGCGCCAGGACGTGCATGTGCATGCCGGCATGCGCGTTATCGCAAAGCCAATTGGACCCGTAACCATCGACGGTGCGTTTGACCGTGACAGTCAACCGCTCGTCGATATGCGGTGAGCTGGACAGCGAGTAGCAGCGTGCCACCGATCCAGTGCGATCGGAGGGAATGCGCAGCGTCAGGTACTGGCCGGGTGTGTACGCGAACTTGTCGGCCGCGTCCTCGGGGATGTCGAAGACCAGCGACCGGGAGTCGGCGGTCTCGTCGATCACCTCGGCGATGCGAACCTCGAGGACGTGTTTCCCCAGCGGAACGTCCGTCACGTGATTTCCTCCGTCAGTTGTACGTCGCCCGGGGGCGATGAGCCGCTTGCGCGAAGAGCCGCCAGCTTCGTGGAACTAGAACAGGTTACAGAATTGACCTTTGGCCCTACAACACCGTCGTCGCTTCGTTCCAGATGAGCCCGCCTTCCTGGGGTAGGCGAGGCGGTGTCGACACAGATCGAAACGTGTTCTAGTCTCAGCAGGGAACACGCGCTACCACCGTGGGTGTACAGCGGGTGTCGCGAACTACTAGCCCTAGTTTGTGCCGACTGATGCTAACTACAGCAGTGGAGGAAATGCAGTGACGACGACCGAACAGCGGGACGAGATTCAGGCGGTTCTCGCAGGAATTGACGACCTGCTGCCGATCCTGCGCAAGCGCGCGCAGGAGACCGAGGACCTGCGGCGTCTGCCTGACGCCACGGTCGCCGAACTGCAGGAGATCGGCTTCTTCAAGCTGCTGCAGCCCTCGCAGTGGGGTGGGTACGAGACCGCCCCCACCACCTTCTACGAGGCGGTGCGTCGTTTGGGCAGCGCCTGTGGCTCCACCGGTTGGGTTTCCTCGATCATCGGCGTGCACAACTGGCACCTGGCCCTGTTCGACCAGAAGGCGCAGGAGGAGGTGTGGGGCGACGACACCAACGTGCGCGTGTCCTCCTCGTACGCGCCGATGGGTGCCGGCGTCGTCGTCGACGGCGGGTACCTGGTCAACGGCGCGTGGAACTGGTCCTCGGGTTGTGACCACGCCACCTGGGCTTTCCTCGGTGGCCCCGTGATCAAGGACGGCCGTCCGGTCGACTTCGGCAGCTTCCTGATCCCGCGTACCGAGTACCGGATCGACGACGTGTGGAACGTCGTGGGTCTGCGTGGCACCGGCAGCAACACCGTCGTCGTCAAGGACGTGTTCGTGCCGTCGCACCGCTTCCTGTCGTACAAGAAGATGAACGACCAGACGGCCGGTGGCTACGAGACCAACACGGCACCCGTGTACAAGATGCCTTGGGGCACCATGCATCCCACCACCATCACCGCGCCGATCATGGGCATGGCATATGGCGCCTACGACGCCCACGTCGAGGCCCAGGGCAAGCGGGTGCGCGCCGCGTACGCCGGTGAGAAGGCCAAGGATGATCCGTTCACCAAGGTGCGGGTGGCCGAGGCGGCCAGTGATATCGACGCCGGGTGGCGCCAATTGATCGGGAATGTGGGCGACGAGTACAAGCTCATCTCGGCAGGCCAGGAGGTTCCGTTCGAGCTACGCGCCGCGGCCCGCCGCGACCAGGTGCGTGCCACCGGCCGGGCGATCGCCTCGATCGATCTGCTGTTCGAGAACTCCGGTGCTACCGCGTTGTCCAATGACGCTCCGGTTCAGCGATTCTGGCGTGATGCCCACGCCGGTCGTGTGCACGCTGCCAACGACGCCGAGCGGGCTTACCAAATCTGGGGTAACCACGCCTTCGAGCTGCCCGCCACCGACACAATGGTTTAACGCCGGGTATTAGGAGGAATCCGAGAATGGACGCCATCCGCTCACTGGGATACATGCGCATCGAGGCCACTGACATGGCGGCCTGGCGTGAGTACGGGCTCAAGATCCTCGGCATGGTCGAAGGCAAGGGCACGGTTGACGGTGCGCTGTACCTGCGCATGGACGACTTCCCTGCCCGTCTGGTGATTTTCCCCGGACAGCACGACCGACTGTCGGTTACCGGGTGGGAAGCCGCCAACGCTGCCGGACTACAGCAAGTCCGGGAGGCGTTGGAAGCCAACGGCACTCCGTACAAGGAGGGCACCGCGCAGGAGAAGGCCGAGCGCCGTGTCGATGAGCTGATCATCTTCGAGGATCCGTCGGGCAACATCCAAGAGGTGTTCCACGGTGTTGCCCTGGAACACCGCCGGGTGGTGAGCCCGTACGGGCACAAGTTCGTCACCGAGGAGCAGGGCCTGGGTCACGTGGTGCTGTCGACCAAGAACGACGCCGAGTCGCTGCATTTCTACCGAGATGTACTGGGGTTCAAGCTGCGTGACTCCATGCGGCTCCCACCGCAGATGCTGGGCCGTCCCGCCGACGGTGAGCCGGCCTGGCTGCGCTTCTTCGGCTGCAACCCGCGCCACCACAGCCTGGCGTTCTTGCCGATGCCGACCCCGAGCGGGATCGTGCACCTCATGGTCGAGGTGGAGAACTCCGACGATGTGGGTCTGTGTCTGGACCGTGCATTGCGTCGCAAGGTGCCGATGTCGGCCAGCTTGGGGCGACATGTCAACGACTTGATGCTGTCCTTCTACATGAAGACACCGGGCGGATTCGACATCGAATTCGGTTGTGAGGGGCGCCAGGTCGAAGACGAGTCCTGGGTTGCGCGGGAGAGTACCGCGGTTAGCTTGTGGGGCCACGACTTCACCATCGGTGCGAAGCTGAACCAGTGACGGCTATTGACCCGAGGGCGTTCCGGAATGTGCTGGGGCAGTTCTGCACCGGCGTCACCATCATTACCACGACGCACGACGGCGAGCCGGTGGGGTTTGCATGCCAGTCGTTCGCGGCGCTCTCGTTGGAGCCGCCGCTGGTGCTGTTCTGCCCGACAAAGCAGTCGCGATCCTGGGCTGCTATCGAGGCATCGGGCAAGTTCTGCGTAAACGTGCTGGCCGAGGACCAGCGTGAGGTCTCGGCGCGGTTCGGCTCACGAGAGCCGGACAAGTTCGCTGGAATAGATTGGCATCCATCGGGTCTCGGATCCCCGATCATCGACGGGTCGCTGGCGCACATCGACTGCGAGGTCGCCACCGTCCACGACGGCGGAGACCATTGGGTGGTATTCGGGTCGGTCAACGAACTGAGTGAAATCCCCGAGAAGCCGACGGCCACCCGGCCACTGCTGTTCTACCGAGGGCAGTACACCGGCATCGAGCCGGACAAGACCACGCCCGCCGATTGGCGCAATGACCTGGAGGCGTTCCTCACCGCTACCACCGAGGACACCTGGTTGTAACCGGCCTGCCATCGATTTCCTCTGCGGGCCTGGCCGATCCGGCGTAACGTCTCAGATCCAGGTGTTACCTCGGTGAGGGCGGGTCATGGCGTTGTACGAGTATCGCTGCACGAGCTGCGGCAGTACGTCGCGCAATTTTCCCTTGGCGACCGCCCCCGATAGTGTGTCCTGCCCCGGCTGCCCTGAGTCGGCACGCCGGGTTTTCGGCATAGCGGGGATGGGCCGGGGCGCCTCGTCTCGCATGCGTCTGCTTGACGACACCCAGCGCAGCGCCAGTGAGCCGTCCGCGGTGGCTGCGCTGCCCACCGCGCGCCGGGCGATTCCCCTGACAGCAAATCCCTTGCATCGCAAGTTGCCTCGCCCCTGACCGGAAGGATTGCCATGCCCGAAGTGTTGTTCCCGTTGGATTCGAGCAAGAAGTTCACCGAACAACAGATCGTCGGGCATAACCGGTGGCACCCCGACATTCCGCCGGCTGCCGTCGTCAAACCCGGTACTTCATTCCGGGTGCATTGCCGCGAATGGTTCGACGGTGCGATCCACAATGACGACTCCGCCGACGACATCCGTGACGCACCACTGACCACCGTGCACGCACTGTCGGGGCCGTTCTCGGTGGAGGGTGCTCAGCCGGGGGACCTGCTGATCGTCGACATTCTCGATGTGGGCCCGATTCCGCAGGAAGACTCCGGGCCACTGGCCGGGCAGGGCTGGGGTTACACCGGCATCTTCCCGACGGCCAACGGTGGCGGATTCCTCACGGAGCAGTTTCCCGATGCCTACAAGGCGATTTGGGACTTCTCAGGTCAAACCGCAACCTCGCGACATATCCCTGGGGTCAGCTTCACGGGGATTGTGCATCCCGGGCTGATGGGGACGGCGCCGTCGGCGGAATTGCTGGCGCGTTGGAATGCGCGCGAGGGCGCGTTGATCGCTACTGACCCCTATCGTGTTCCCGCACTGGCTCTTCCGCCAGAACCGCAGGACGCCGTACTCGGTGGGCTTACCGGCGACACCTTTGACAGGGCGGCGGCGGAGGCGGCCAGGACCGCGCCGCCCAGGGAGAATGGCGGTAATCAGGACATCAAGAATCTGACCAAGGGCAGCCGGGTGTTCTACCCGGTGTTCGTGCCGGGCGGAAAGCTGTCGGTGGGTGACCTGCATTTCTCGCAGGGAGATGGCGAGATCACGTTCTGCGGAGCCATTGAGATGGGTGGCTTCATCGATCTGCACGTCGACGTGCTCAAGGGCGGAATGGACACCTACGGGGTGTCGGAGAACGCGATCTTCATGCCGGGTAACACCGACCCGCAGTACTCGCAATGGCTGGCCTTCTCGGGAACCTCGGTCACTCTCGACGACGAACAACGCTATCTGGATTCGCATTTGGCGTATCAGAGGGCCTGTCTGCACGCTATCGATTACCTGACCAAGTTCGGCTACAGCCCGGAGCAGGCCTATCTCCTCCTGGGCGCAGCACCCATCGAGGGTCGACTGTCGGGTGTCGTCGATATTCCGAATTCCTGTGCCACTGTGTATATCCCGACGGCGATCTTCGACTTTCCGGTGACGCCGTCCGCGACGGGGCCAGTGCGAATCGATCCCGGGCCCGGCGCGCCGCGTTCGGTGGCAAGCTGAGGGCGGCCTACCGCGGTTCCTGCTGGGTGGCGCAGTGGATGCCGCCGCCGCCCGCGGCGATACCGTCGATATCGAGCTGAACCACCCTGCGCCCGGGAAAGACCGCCTCCAGCGTGGATTTGGCCGCCGCGTCGGCGTCTGGGTCTCCGAATTCGGGTGCGATGACGCCGCCATTGCACACATAGAAATTGATGTAACCCGCTGCGAAGTCCGCTGATTCGAAGTCATCGCGCCCCTGCTCGGGTGCCTCGAGTACTTCCACGCGCAGTGGGCGTCCGGCCGCGTCCGTTGCCTTTTCGAGGATGTCGAGATGCCGGCGCGTCACGTCGTAGTCGAACGAGTCGGGGTCGTTATCCAGCCCTGCGACGACGACACCCGGTCCGGCGAATCGCGCGTAGAAATCGGTGTGACCATCCGTGATGTCCATGCCCGCGATGCCCGGTAGCCAAATGATCTTCTGCAGACCAAGCAGACGCGCAAGCTCTGCCTCGACATCCTTTTTGGAGCGTCTCCGGTTGCGGTTGTTGTTGAGCACGCAACTCTCGGTGATGATCGCGGTGCCGCCCCCATCGACCTCGATGCCGCCGCCCTCGAGCACGAGGTCGGTGTGAAGGACCCGCACTCCGGCGCGCTTGGCGACCTCGACGGCGACCGTGGCGTCGGAGTCATGCTTCTGTTTGTTGCCCCAGCCGTTGAAGTTGAAATCGACAGCTGCCTTGCCGGTGTCGTTGCGGACGAACACCGGCCCGCTATCGCGAATCCACAGGTCATCCAGTGGTGCGGGAACCAGTTCCACATTGGGTCCAGCCAATTGGCGCGCCAGTTCGATCTCCTGCGGTCGCACCAGCATGGACACCGGTTCGAACTGTGCGATCGCCTGGGCGATCGCACCCAGATTCTGCTGCACATTCCGGTTGAGCCGCCGGCCCCAGATCTCGTCGCTGGCGCCGAAGGCCATCCAGGTTCGCAGGTGTGGTTCACCCTCGTCGGGCATGCGCCAGGTCTCGCCGTCGCTCACCTCGCCATTATCTTGCGGCTCGTCGGGAGTGTCCGCGCAGGAAGTCAGTGCGAGGCCCGCTGCCACTGCCGTTCCGAGTTGGAGCAGGTGTCGTCGGCGCATATCCAGATTGTGCTACCCCCGGCGGTTCAGTGCCGAAACAAGCCCGTCCGGGTCCGTAACGCTGAGTTGCGGGCCGCCGCCGGGCCGAACGGCAGTTAATCTCCGTACCAACGTCTGCCGTGTTCGGCGTGTGTCGATAGGTAGGCGCCCGGGCCGAAGTGCGCGTCATAGAAGCCCAGATCGATGTTCTGAGCTTGCAGATACATCAAGACATGGACGGTCGGAACGGTGCCGGGAATCTTTCCGAAGGTGTCGTAAATGTACGAGGCCTGCGTCGTGACGATCTCCTGGATCGCCTCGGCCGGTAGCGCGGCCGCGCGCACCTTGCGTGAATCCACCCAGGCGCCAGGGGTGTCGGGGTGGAAGGGCCCGCCGGGGCCGTACTTGCGCTCGATGTACTTCTGGACGCCCGCTGCGACCGTCGGCACATGTGGGGGACTGAGGGTTTCGAAGAATCCATCCAGACCGGTGGCATTCGGAAATGGCCACCGATCGTCGTTGTCGGAGCGGAACCCGATACCGGGTGCACGCGGGTCGCCAGAGCCGCCGAGCACCGAAAGCCGGTCGAGCCCGTCGAACATCCAGCCACCCAGTCCGAGCGCTTGAAGGAGGAGTACGCCGTTGTGGGTTGCGGTGGCCAGTTCGGCGCTGGCCTCGGTGAGCGTGTACTGCTCCACAAAAGACAGCGGAATAGGATCGTCGTAATTCCTTAAGCTGCTGAACTTTTCGGTGCCGGGAAGGCTCCGGTTGTTGACGTCGTCGTAGACCAGGTAGCCGTTCGCGGCGAAGAAGGACAGGTTCGCGATCAGGTGTTCGGCCAGATCGGCCACCGGGAAGGCCAGCAGGCTGCCCGGGTGATTCCCGATCCAGGTGTTGTGGCCTTCCATGTACGGCTCCTCTCGTGGCAGTTCCAGACGTTTGTCCGAAATCCGCACGTAGGAGTCGGCGGTGTGAGTGATCCAGTCCTCGATAGACGCGAATTCACGAGGGGGTTCATCACGTGTCGGCAGCAGGTAGATCCCGGTGTCATCGGTGAAGAAGAGCTGGCTGGTGTGAAATCCGGCGGCGGAGGGAAAGGTGCGTCCAGTCGCACTGCCGGAGTAGTTCGGGAACGCGGGGGCGTATCCGGGGTGATAGGTGATGCCATAGTGCCATCCGGTTACACCCCCAACCACCGAAAGGATCAGTGCGCGTTCGACTTCCGATATCGGTCTGACAGGATGCCCGCTGGTGTAGGCCAGCGGACCGTCGGGAATGCGTCCGCCGAGAGGGAAGCGTCGGGACCGGCGCCCGGTGATCGCTGCCAGCAGCGGGAACGTGGTGACCTCTGCCAGGGCTTCGCGTTCGCGGTCGGATATCTGCAGTGTCATGGATCAAGCCGACCACTGCGCGGTTGTGGGGTCAACCTTTTGGCTTGTCCCCTTTCAAAATATGTCACGAAGGGGGGCTTGCGGCAAGGCCCCCATCGTGACGCACAATCCTGCGACCACGAATTTCGACTGATGGGAACGGGTATGACGATGCCGAACTTTTTCGAGGCGCACGAGTCGGGCGCGTACTTCCATGGCACCAAGGCAGACCTCGAGATAGGCGATCTGTTGACCCCCGGGCATCTGTCGAACTACGAGGAGGGCCGCATCATGAACCACGTCTACGTGACGAGAACACTGATCGGCGCGGGACTCGCCGCCATCATGGCCAAAGGCGAGGGCAGGGGCCATGTCTACATCGTGGAACCGGAGGGCACCCTGGAAGATGATCCGAACGTGACGGACAAGAAGTTCCCCGGGAATCCGACCCACTCGTACCGCACCCGGGAACCCGTGCGCATCGTTGGCGAGGTTGAGGACTGGGAAGGGCCCCCGCCTGAATTCATGGAAACCTTCCGGGCGGGGCTAGCCAACCTTCAGCGCACGGGAAACGCCGTCATATATGACTGAACACGACAGGAAAAGATCAAAGACGGCTACGCCGTGCGTCGTACCTTGAGGGCCTCGGTGATCATCGGAATCTGCAACGGTAGCCGGGCGATGGCGCCGAGCTTCAGTGGCAGCGGCTTGTCCCACCACTGCCGCGCCATGTTGATGTTCGCGGGGAAGACGGCGATGAACAGGAGCGCCGCGAGCGTACCGCCGAGCCTGCGTGTCTTCGGGGCCAGTAGCAGCGCACCGGTTCCGAGTTCGGCAACACCCGAGGCATACGTGTAGAACCGGGCTTCACCAGGCAGCTGGGCCGGGACGATGTCGTCGAAGGGTTTGGGTGCGACGAAATGTACGACGCCGACGCCGAGGAGCACGGCGGCGAGCCGGTAGGCGGGCCAGGGGCTGGCTTTGGTCTGCATGCCCGGAGTCTAGGCCGGGAACCTACAGTCCCGCGGCGCTCTCCAGGCTTGGGAGCAGCTGACGTGGTGTTCCCAGCAGCAGCGCGCTGCCGTGTGCGCGCTTGAAGTAGAGGTGGGCGTCGTGCTCCCAGGTGATGGCGATACCGCCGTGCAACTGGATCGAGTCCGCGGCCACTGCCGAGAGTGCCTCGCTGGCTTTGATTCTCGCTACGGTCGCGGCCTCGGCGGTGAGGTCTTGGATGGACTGGTACACGATGGCGCGTGCGGACTCCACCAGCACATACAGATCTGCCATCCGGTGTTTGAGGGCCTGGAAGCTGCCGATCGTACGGCCGAACTGCACCCGGGTCTTGGTGTATTCGACAGTGAGTTCCAGGGCGCGCGCCGCTGCGCCCACCTGCTCGGCGGCCAGCAGTAGCCCGGCCTTGTCGATCAGTCCTGGGGCAGTGCCGATCGGCTCGTTTCCGCTGTCCACGACTGCGGCGAGTCGGCGGGTGGGATCCATCGTCGACAGCGCCGTAGCGGTGACGTTCTCTGCTCGGTGTACTTCGTCGCCATCCAGGGTGAGTACTACATCGGCGATAGCTCCGTTGACGACGTATCCCGGGTCGAAGGCCACCGCACCGATCGATTCACCGGCCGCCAGCGATTCCAGTAGTTCACCCTGGTAGCCGGCCTCGAGGAGGGCCAGCTCCGCCCACAGGGTGCCCATCAGTGGACTGGGCACCAGCCCACGGCCGAGTTCTTCCACCACGACGGCCGCGTCCGCGAGCTCGCCTCCGGCACCGCCCAACTCCTCCGGAACCAGCAACGCTGCCGCTCCGACCTGCTCACACAGGACGGTCCACAGGTTCTCGTCATAGCCGCGCTCGGATTCCATCGCCTTGCGCACCGCAGCCGAGTCGGCTCGTTTGGTCACCAAGGAACGGACGGTGTCACGCAGCATCTGCCGTTCGTCGTTTGAGGAAGTACTCACAGGGCCTCCAGTACACGCGCACGGTGCCATTCCGGTGTGCCCCACGCCGCCGTCAGCGCCCGCACCTTGAGGATCCACAGAGAAAGGTCGTATTCGGCGGTGAAGCCGATGGCGCCATGGGTCTGTAGAGAAGAGCGCGCGGCAAGGTAGGCGGCCTTGCCGGCGGCAACCTTCGCGGCGCTCACATCGCGAGCGGCGGTGGGGGATTCGTCGGCGAGGGCCAGTGCGGCGCCGTACACCAGCGGGCGCGCCAGCTCCAGAGCGATGTGTACATCGGCCAGTTTGTGCTTGACGGCCTGGTAAGAGCCGATCGGCCGGCCAAACTGGGAACGCTGCTTGGCGTACTCCACGGCACGGTCCAGCAGGGCCTGTCCGGCACCGATCAGTTGTGCTGAAATGCCAAGCACACCAAAGTCGATGGCGCGGCTGGTGTCCAGGGAGACACCGCCGCCAGTCGGCGTCACGTCGAACACCCGACGGGTGGCATCGATCGACTCATGCTGGGCACCGGCCTGCCCCTCACGGAGCCCGATGTCATCGGCGATGAGCACCAGACCGGCGACGTCTGCATCGAGCGCACGCGGTGTGACGGGAGGTGCGGCGACCGTAGCAATGAGTTCTCCGGCGGCGAGTTGTGAGGACCGCTCATCCTCCGTGAGCAAGACTGGTGCCACCACGATCGATTCGACAACGGGTCCGGGTACCGCCCACTTGCCCAAGCCCTCGAGAGCGACAACCAGATCGACGGGGTGTGCCCCGATGCCGTCGTACTTCTCGGATACCGCCAGGGCCGTGACGCCAAGGTCGGCCAGCGTTGACCACACGGCCAGCCCGGGCTCGTGGTTGCCCGTTGCCCACGCGCGCGCTGCGCCGGGAACATCGGCGGCCGACAGGGCGGCATCGATGCTGGCCGCGAAATCCCGCTGCTGAGTGTCCAGATCGAACCTCACTTGGCACCTCCCGTGCGAGCACTTTCCTTGGGCAGGCCAAGGATGCGTTCGGCGATGATGTTGCGCTGAATCTCATTGGTACCCGCGTAGATCGGGCCGCCGAGGGAGAACAGGTACCCGTCGGTCCAGGGTCCGGTCAGCTCGCCGTCCGCGCCGCGTAGATCGAAGGCCGTCTCGTGCAGGGCGACATCCAATTCGGACCAGAACACCTTGGTGATCGAGGACTCGGCACCTAGCTCGCCGCCGCCCGCCAGCCGGGTCACGGTGCCGAAGGTGTGCAGCCGGTAGGCCTGTGCCGCGATCCAGGCGTCCGCCACACGTCCGGAAGCGAACCCATTGTCCGGAACCGATTTCCACAAGTCCACCAGCCGATCGGCGGTGGCCAGAAAACGGCCGGGGCTGCGCAGCGACATGCCACGCTCATTGCTCGAGGTGCTCATGGCCACGCGCCAGCCGTCGTGCACGCCGCCGATGACGTCCTCGTCGGGAACAAATACGTCGTCCAGGAAGATCTCGGCGAAGCCGGGGTCGCCGTCGAGCTGCGGAATGGGGCGCACCGTGACGCCCTCGGCCTTGAGGTCGAACATGAAGTAGGTCAATCCCTGATGGCGCTGGGCCGCCGGGTCGGATCGGAACAGCCCGAATGCCCTGTCCGCGAAGGGTGCTCGCGAGCTCCAGATCTTCTGACCGGACAGCCGCCAGCCCCCGTCGACCTTGCGGGCGGGGGAGCGCAGCGAGGCCAGGTCACTACCGGATTCCGGCTCCGACCATGCCTGCGCCCATATCTCCTCGCCGTTGGCCATTTTGGGCAGGATGCGATCCAGCTGGTCCTTGCTGCCATGTGCGAACAACGTCGGGCCCAGCAGAAACATGCCATTCTGGCTGATGCGCGCAGGGGCGCCCGCCTTGAAGTACTCCTCCTCGAAGATCACCCACTGCAGCAGGGTGACATCGCGACCGCCGTACTCCCTGGGCCAGGACACCGCGGAAAATCCCGCGTCGTACAGGGTGCGTTCCCATTGCCGGTGCGCCACTGCACCTTCCGGGGAGTCGTAGGAGGGCAGCGGCGGGTTCGGGACGTTGGCGGCGAGGAACTCGCGCACCTCCGCCCGGAATGCCTCGGTCTCGTCGTCAAGCAATAGGTCCATTACGCAGACTCCTCATGCATGGCACGCAGGGTGGGTTTGACCACCTTGCCGCCCAGGTTGCGGGGAAGTTCGTCGAGAAACTCGACGAACCGCGGTTTCTTGAAGTTCGCCACATGCTGTGCGCAGTAATCGATTACTGCCTGCGAGTCCAGAGATGCACCGGGCTTGCGCACGATGTACGCCTTACCGACCTCGCCGAGGCGCGCGTCGGGAACGCCGATCACGGCGGCATCGGCCACACCCTCCAGGCGCATCAGCACCTGCTCGATCTCGGCGGGATACACGTTGAACCCGCCGCAGATGTACATGTCCTTGAGGCGGTCGGTGATGGTGAGATTTCCGCGCTCGTCGAGCTTTCCGATATCACCGGTGTGCAACCAGCCGTCCGAGTCGATGGTCTCGGCGGTGGCCTGCGGATCGTCGAGATAGCCCTTCATGACATTGGCACTACGCAGCAGCACTTCGCCTTCGTCGCCGGGTTTCTGCGCGCCGTCGATCCGTAGCTCGTAGCCGATCATCGGGCGCCCGCAGGTGGTCGCGACGGTGACCGCGTCGTCATCGGAGCGGCAGATCGTGGCGAACCCCTGAGTCTCGGTGAGGCCGTAGGCGGTAAGCACCAGATCGAAATCCAGTTCAGATTGCATGCGTTCGATGAGCACCACCGGGACGACGGCCGCGCCCGTGACCGAGTACCGCAGCGAGGTCAGGTCGTAGTTCTTGCGTGCCGGATGGTCGAGCAGCATCTGGAAGATGGTCGGCGCGCCGGGCAGCACGGTGATCTGGTGCTCCTGGACGGCGGCCATCGCCTTTTCGGGGTCGAAGGTCAGCTGCGGCATGAGTGCCGCGCCGGTCTGCAGGCAGGCCAGGATGCCCGCCTTGTACCCGAAGTTGTGGAAGAACGGATTGACGCAGAGATAGCGGTCGTTTTCGGTGAATTCGCCATAGGTGGCCCAGGCCAGGGAGGCGGCCAGCGGTTGACGGTGCATGCACAGCACGCCCTTGCTGCGCCCGGTGGTGCCGGAGGTGAAAAGGATGTCGCTGATGTCCTCGGAACCCACTGTGTCCCGGCGGGTGTCGATGTCCTCGTCGGTGACGTCGTTTCCGTGCGCCACGAACTCGTCCCAGTTGCACCGATCGCCGGCCTCCACCGCGACCCGCACGATGTGCCGCAGGTCGGGGAGCGTTGCGGCGTCCAGCTGGGTGATGCGGTCCGAACCGAGGAAGATCCCGACAGAAACCAGCACGCGGGCCTGGCTGCGTTGCAGAATGTCGGTCGCCTCGTCGACGGTGTAGCGGGTGTTCATCGGGACGACGGCGGCGCCCGCGTACTGCGCACCCAGGCAGGCGATGGGCCAGTGCCATGAATTGGGGGACCAGATGGCCACGCGATCGCCGTGCTCGACCCCGAGCGCGATCAGCGCCGCGGAGAAGCGCCGCGCGCGGGTACGAAGTTCTGAGAAGGTCAGCCAGGAGCCGTCCGCATAGAGGGCGTCGCGACCGCCGAAACGGGCCGCTGCCTGGTCCAATGCTGCCGGGATGGTGAGTTCGGGTGTCTGCTGCGCCGACTCCATACGCGTCCGACCCACCTTCCAATAACAAGCAAGTGCTTGGTAGGTTAGCCTACAGGTGTGGGTGAGTTCCAAGCGGCTTCCGAGCGTCCGTTGTCGGAGATATCCGACGATCAGGTGCGTGCCGAGATCCGGGAATGGCTGGCCGAGAACCTTGTCGGCGAGTTCGCCGAGCTGAAGGGCCTGGGCGGCCCGGGTAGCGAGCACGAGGCGTTCGAAGAGCGCCTCGCCTGGAACCGTCACTTGGCTGCCGCGGGCTGGACCTGCCTGGGCTGGCCGGTCGAGCACGGTGGTCGCGGAGCCACCGTGAGCCAGCGCGTCATCTTCTATGAGGAGTACGCGCGCGCCGAGGCGCCGCACAAGGTCAATCACCTGGGCGAGGAGCTGCTCGGACCGACACTCATCGCCTACGGCACCCCCGAGCAGCAGCAGCGCTTCCTTCCGGCCATCCGCGATGTCACCGAGCTGTGGTGTCAGGGATATTCGGAGCCCGGCGCGGGGTCAGACCTTGCGAACGTATCCACCACTGCGGTGCTTGACGGTGACGAATGGGTGATCAACGGGCAGAAGGTGTGGACCTCGCTGGCGCTGCAATCGCAGTGGTGCTTCGTGGTCGCGCGTACTGAACCCGGATCGACGCGACACAAGGGTCTCTCGTATCTTCTGGTGCCCCTTGATCAGCCAGGTGTCGAGATCCGCCCGATCATCCAGCTGACCGGCACCTCGGAGTTCAACGAGGTGTTCTTCGACAGCGCGCGCACCGCCGCCGATCTGGTGGTCGGTGAGCCGGGCGATGGCTGGCGGGTCGCCATGGGCACCCTGACCTTTGAGCGTGGTGTCTCGACCCTGGGTAACCAGATCACCTATGCCCGTGAGCTTTCGAGGCTTGCCGAGCTCGCCAAGTCCAACGGCTCGGCGGACGACCCTGCGATCCGCGAGCGCCTGGCCCAGGCCTATGTCGGGCTTCGTACCATGCGCGCCTACGCGCTGGCCACCATGGACGAGGAGCGTCCCGGCCAGGACAATGTGTCAAAGCTGTTGTGGGCCAACTGGCATCGTGATCTGGGCGAGCTGGCGATGGAGATCATCGGAAAGTCGACCCTGTTGACCGATGACGGCGAGATGGACGAATGGCAGCGTCTATTCCTCTTCTCTCGTGCGGACACGATTTATGGCGGCTCCAACGAGATCCAACGCAACATCATCTCCGAGCGGGTGCTCGGACTACCCAGAGAGGCGCGCTAAGTGAGCTTGTCCCAGGCACCGAAAGAGATTGACGGACACGGTCTTCTGAAGGGCAAGGCCGTCGTCGTGACCGCGGCCGCCGGAACCGGTATCGGCTCGTCGACCGCGCGCCGTGCTCTGGCCGAGGGCGCCGACGTGGTCGTTTCCGACTACCACGAGCGCCGCCTCACCGAGACGCGTGACGAGCTCGCGGCACTCGGGCTGGGCAAGGTGGCCGCGGTGGTGTGTGATGTCACCTCTACCGAGGCTGTCGACGCACTCATCGTCGAATCCGTTGCCGCACTGGGCCGTATCGATGTACTGGTGAACAATGCCGGGCTCGGCGGTGAGACTCCCGTTGCCGACATGACCGATGAGCAGTGGGACCGGGTTCTCGATGTCACCTTGACCTCCACGTTCCGCGCGACCCGTGCGGCCCTGCGGTACTTCCGCGAGGCCGGTCATGGCGGCGTCATCGTCAACAACGCGAGCGTGCTGGGCTGGCGCGCGCAGTACGGACAATCGCATTACGCCGCCGCCAAGGCCGGCGTCATGGCGCTCACGCGATGCAGCGCCATCGAGGCCGTCGAGCATGGCGTACGCATCAACGCGGTAGCCCCGAGCATTGCTCGGCACAAGTTCCTCGACAAGGTGACGTCCTCGGATCTGCTGGACAAGCTGTCTTCCGATGAGGCATTCGGTCGCGCCGCCGAGCCGTGGGAGATTGCCTCCACCATCGCCTTCCTGGCCAGCGATTACTCGAGCTATCTGACAGGTGAGGTCATCTCGGTGTCCAGCCAGCGGGCGTGACATGCGCCATTAAGCGGTGACCAAACAAGCGCTTGGTTGATACAGTAGGGAGGTGGACAAGGTGGCAGAAGTGCGAGAGTCGGACGCTCTTCGCGCAAGCGGTGCATCGCAGCCGTCGCGACGTGACGAACTGCTGAGCCTTGCGGCTGCCATGTTCGCAGAGCGCGGCCTGCGCGCCACCACGGTGCGCGACATCGCCGATGCCGCCGGAATTCTGTCAGGCAGCCTCTATCACCATTTCGATTCCAAAGAGGCGATCGTCGACGAACTGCTGCGCGACTTCCTCGAGGGACTCTTCGCCCGGTATCGCGAGATTGCTGCGGCCAACCTGAATCCTGTCGACACGCTTAAGGGCCTGTTCCTGGCCTCGTTCGACGCTATCGAAACCAAGCACGCACAGGTCGCCATCTACCAGGCGGAAGCACCTCGGCTGCTGTCGCAGGAGCGGTTCGCCTATCTGAACGAACTCAACACCGAGCAGCGCGAGTTATGGCTCGAAGTGCTGCGCGACGGCATCGCCCAGGGCTACTTCCGTCCCGATCTTGATGTGGCAGTGGTGTACCGGTTTATTCGCGACGCAACATGGGTGTCGGTGCGCTGGTTCCGTCCGGGTGGTTCACGCACGGCGCAGGAAGTCGCCGAACAGTACCTTTCGATAGTCCTCGGCGGGATTACCGTCGATTAGTCTGGGAAATAAGGAGATTCACCATGTCTGAGGCGTACATCATTGACGCTGTGCGTACCGCTGTCGGTAAGCGCAACGGCTCACTGTCCACCGTGCACCCGCTGGATCTGGGTGCGGCCACCTTCAAGGGGCTCTTCGACCGCGTCGACGTCGACCCCGACGCCATCGATGACGTGATCATGGGTGTCCTGGACGCCATCGGTGGGCAGGCCGGCAATGCCGGACGCCTCGCGTGGCTGGCCGGTGGATACCCGGAAGAGGTGCCGGGCTGCACCGTCGACCGCCAGTGTGGATCGAGCCAGCAGGCCATTTCCTTTGCCGCGCAGGCTGTTATGTCCGGTACCGCGGACCTGGTGGTGGCCGGTGGCTTCCAGAACATGAGCCAGATTCCGATCTCTGCGGCGATGATCGTCGGCAAGGAGTACGGATTTACCTCGCCCACAGCAGAGTCCGAAGGCTGGCTGCACCGCTATGGCGATCAGGAAATCTCCCAGTTCCGCGGCGCGGAGATGATCGCCGAGAAGTGGGACATCAGCCGCGAGGAGATGGAGCAGTTCGCGCTCTCCAGCCATGAGCGGGCTTTTGCCGCGATCCGCAACGGACACTTCGACAATGAGATCATCCCGGTCGGCGACTTCCGTGTCGACGAGGGTCCGCGCGAGAGCACGCTGGAGAAGATGGCTGGGCTCAAGACCCTCGTCGATGGGGGCCGGCTCACGGCAGCTCTGGCCAGCCAGATCTCCGACGGTGGTAGCGCGACGCTGGTCGCCTCGGAAAGCGCCGTGAAGGCGCACGGGCTGAAGCCACGCGCACGTATTCATCACATCAGCGCCCGGGGCGACGACCCGGTGTTCATGTTGACCGGCCCCATCCCCGCCACCAAGTACGCGCTGGCCAAGACCGGTCTGACGATGGACGATATCGACGTTGTCGAGATCAACGAGGCCTTCGCCCCCGTGGTGTTGGCATGGGCCAAGGAGCTGGATGTCGACCTGGAGAAGGTCAACCCCAACGGCGGCGCAATCGCGCTGGGTCACCCGTTGGGGGCCACCGGCGCCAAGTTGTTCGCCACCATGCTCAACGAGCTGGAGCGCACCGGCGGCAAGTACGGCCTGCAGACGATGTGTGAGGGCGGCGGCACCGCCAACGTCACCATCATCGAGCGCCTCTGAGCGCGTCGCGGGCGTAGCCTGAACTGATGCGTGCAGGAATCCTGATCGGCACGGCCGCGGCGGCCCTCGGCATCATCGCAAGCAGTGCGCCGGCATCTGCCGAACCGTGTCCGCCGGAGGTTTGCAGCATTCCCGGATTGCCGGGCGGCAGTCTGCCGTTCAACCCGCAGATGTCTGACCTGCCACAAGACCCGATGTGGATGGGCCAGGCCTGGGATTGGTTGAGCAAGCGGGACAACACAGGCATGTTCGACACCCCAGGGGCAGCGGACTTCATTCGCTCGCAGCCATCCGATGCGTGGGCGCCGGAGCAGGCGCCGCCACCCCTACCGGGGCCTGCTCTACCGGGCGACTAGTTTCCGGCCCAGGTGCCGAACGGGACGTCAGGGTCGGTGCCCAGCGGGGTATCCGGGTCGGCGCCACCGATGTCGTTGGCATGGTCCGGGACATAGGGATCGGTTCCGTACGGCACGTCCGGGTCGGCGCCGCCCTTGTTCTGGTCCTGCAACAACACGTGGTGCGGACCCCGGTCGGTCGGTAGCTCCATCGCCCCTTGTGAGGGTGCGTGGATGGGTTGCTCGGGTACCAATGGTTCGTCGGGGTCGGCTGCGGCGATCGGTGCCAGCACGAAGGCGGCGGCTGCGGCCAAACAACACGCAGCTGTCGAGAAGCTGAACGTTCGATGTCTCATGTCTCCAGGATTCTCCCGCATTCTGTGAATCCGCTGTCCCTATCCTTGCCCATTCCTGCCGAGTGGGAATCTGGCGAGGGATTTCGGGCGATTTCCCTCGTGAGATTCCCACTCAGATTTGTCAGTGGTGAGTGGAATGCTCCCGCTATGGGGGGGGGTTCCGTGGCCGTTTCGTTCTGGTGAGGCTATTGCTTCCGGGGCTGTGGCTGGGCACGAAATCCGTCGTCGATACGAACAGCTCTACCCATCCGTGTACGTTCCACGCGGATCGAATGTGACGGCCATACAGCGTGCGCGGGCCGCATGGTTATGGTCGCGGCGGGGCGGGGTGGTCGCGGGCTTGTCCGCGTCGGCGCTTCTCGGCTCAAAGTGGGTAGATGGTTCGGCCCCAGCGGAATTGATCTATCAAAACCATAAGGCGCCGAAGGGGTTGAGGGTTCACCGAGAGTCATTGCTGGCAGACGAGGTTGACCGCGTTGACGGCCTCGCGGTCACCTCGGCGGCACGCACGGCCTTCGATCTTGGACGCTGGTTGCCGCCGCACACCGTTGTTGAACGCTTGGACGCCCTGATCGCAGCTACTGGCGTCAGCCCTGCACAGATTCTTCAGATCGCGGATATGCATCCCGGAGCCAGGGGGCTGGTGGCGCTCGGCAGGGCGCTGGAGTTGGTCGACGGCGGAGCAGAGTCACCTCAAGAAACCCGCACGAGGCTGCTTCTCGTAAAGGCGGGATTCCCTACGCCGCGGACTCAGATCCGGGTCTACACGCGCTATGGAGAATTCGTCGCGAGGATCGATATGGGGTGGGAGGACCTCAAACTCGGAGTCGAATTCGACGGCGCCCAGCACTGGACTGATCCGCACCAGCACTCCCGCGATGTCGACCGGTCAGCCGGACTCTCCGCAGAGGGCTGGACCATCATTCGGGTGACATCCGAGATGCTGCGGCATCGAGCAGGCACGATCGTGGCCCGGGTCGATGAGGCGTTTCGAATGGCGATGTCGAGTGGGAATCTGGCGAGGGATTTCGTCCGTTTTGCCTCGTGAGATTCCCGCTCGGCGGTTAGAGGATAGCCGCGTTCGCACTCTTCAGATGGGCGACCGCTTCCGTCACGATCGCGTCGATCAGGTCTTGACAGCTGGGCAGGTCATCGAGGATGCCCGCGACCTGACCGGAGGCGAGAACACCGGCACCGGTGTTGCCCTCCACCAGACCGGCTTTCAGCAGCATCGGGGTGTTCGCGGCCATGAGCACCTGAGACCAGGTGAGCTCCTTGCCGTGACGCATCGCCAGGCCGTCCTTGACCATGGACCGCCACGTCATTCCCGACATCTTCTTGAACTTGGCCGCGTTCCGGATCGCTGCACTGAATCCACGTACCCGCGAACCGCTTTCGAGCTTCTCGACCAGCTCGGTGCGCAACACCCGGTGCGGCATGCCGTCGACCCGGGTCGACACCACGGTGCCGTCGAGCGCCGAGGCCAGATAGCGCTCCTTGACTGCATCCGGCACGGTGCTATCGGAGGTCAGCAGGAATCGGGTGCCCATGGCGACACCGGCCGCGCCGTAGGACAGCGCGGCGGCGAGGCCACGCCCGTCGAAGAATCCACCGGCTGCGATGACCGGCATTCCGGTGTCCTTCACCGCATCGAGCACCGAGGGCAGCAGCAGGGTGGTTGCCACCGGACCGGTGTGTCCGCCGCCCTCACCACCCTGGACGATCACCGCGTCGGCGCCCCAGGCGGCGACCTTCTTGGCATGCTTGGCCGCTCCGATAGACGGAACCACGACCACGCCATTGTCTTTCAGCTTGGCGATTAGATCCTGCTTGGGTGCCAGCGCGAACGAGGCCACCTTCACCTTCTCGCGGATCAGCAGATCGATGCGCTCGGTGGCATCACCGGCATCGGCACGGATGTTCACACCGAAGGGTTTATCGGTGAGTGACTTCGTCTTCGCGACTGCCGCGACCAATTCTTCCAGCGTCATGGTCGCCGAGGCGAGGATGCCCAGACCGCCGGCGTTGGAGGTGGCGGCTACCAGGCGCGGTCCGGCCACCCAGCCCATGCCGGTCTGGACGACGGGATGGTCGATGCCGACCAGGCCAGTCAGTGCTGTTTTGAGGACCGGTGCGCTCATTGCTTGACTTCCTTGTCCCGGAACGACTTCGGATCGATCACCTCGCGAATGATCCGTAGCTCTTCATCGGTGGGCAGGCGGGTATCACCGGCGTCGGCCAGCCCGTGCACCTCGAAGCTGGTGTTGGACGCGACGTCCTCGGCCGAGACGCCGGGGTGCAGTGACAGGGCCTGCATCTCGTGGTTGGGGCCGTTGAAATCGAACACACCCAGGTTAGAAATCACCCGGAACACGTTGAGGTACTTGTACGCCGGGTTGGCCGGGTCGACCTTGTCGTAGCCGACGCCCGAGACGATGTCGACAGAGTTCCCGAACACACGCGCCGAGTGGTTGCCCACCCAATACGACGTGGCGTGATTGATGGTGTTGCCGGGAGCGCCGCGCACACCGAACATCTGCCGGGTCGGATGCTGCAGCGGCCCGAACGCCGAGAGGTTCTGATTGCCGTAGCGGTCAATCTGGTTGGCGCCCATGACGACATGCCGGCGGCCGGAGGCCACCACATCGAACACCTTGCGGAAGGGCATCCACCCTTCGATCGGCGAGACGCCGCCGATCGCCGGTGTCTCGGCCATCAGGACGGCCTCGCCATCGGAGAGCACCAGATCAGGGGAGAACGTCAGACGAGCCAGCCGGGCGCCGACGGTGGACATGGTCGACATCGCAGAGGCCATGATCTCGCCTGCGTCCCTGAACAACTCGGCGCACGCTACGGCGCATACCTCGGCGCGGGTTGCCTCGCTCATGCCTGCTGCTCCTTAAACCGCTTAACGGCTGCCTGGTAGTCCTCTTCGGAACCGGACAGATAGGTGTCGACGAAGGTCTGCCAGGTCTGCGGATCCCCGGCGGCCTCGGCGTAGTGCCGCTGGAACTTCTCGTCGCGGCCGTAGTCGGCGGCGCCGATGGTGAAGTGCGCGCCACCGGGAGCTTCCACCACCTTATCCACCATCATGCGGTTCAGCAGAAGTGACTGCAGAGGAACGGTTTTCACCAGTTCTTCGGTGGAGACGACCTTCTCCACAGAGAGGAAGCGGCGCTCGGCTGCCAGGCAGTAGAGGTCGTCGAAGTATGGGTCCACTCCGGTGTAGGCGGCATTGCCGGTGGCGTCACCCAGGTTCAGGTGCACGAATGCGGCGTCCAGATTCAGCGCGGGCATCGCGACCAGGGTCTCGTTATCCGCATACGGGGATGTGACGGTCTTGAGCTCGTCGCCCCAGAAATTCATGACATCCGAGCCCAGCCCGGCCCGGATGGGCAGGAACGGCAGGCGGGCGGCGGCGGCTTCCAGGCCGCACTTGACCATGCCCTCGTCCATCTCGCGGGACTCGATCGCGCCGGTGGTGCGCGCCTTGGCGAACCACGGGTCATAGAACGGCGGCGAATCCAGGGACACGAAGCCGTAGTAGGCCTTTTTGACCTTGCCCGCCGAACACAACAGGCCCAAGTCCGGTCCGCCGTAGGTGACGACCGTCAAATCCTTGACATCCGAACGCAAGATCGCGCGCACGAAGGCCATCGGCTTGCGGCGCGAACCCCAGCCTCCGAGGCCGATGGTCATGCCGCTGCGCAGTTCGGAGACGACCTCGTCGAGAGTGCTTGTCTTGTCTGCCATTAGTTTCCCTTCGGCTTTCCGGTCTCGACGAATGCGTCGCGATGCTCGTCGGCGACACCCGCCAGGTTGAGCTCGAATGTGAAGCCCTGCTCCATGCGGTAACTCGACTCGACGTCCTGCGGATCGATGAAGTTGATGGCTTCCTTGGCGGCGCGGATGACGCGGGTGTCCTTGGCGGCGATGTCACGCGCTACGCGCAGCGCGGCCTCGTCGAGCTCCTCCCGTGGCACCACCTCGTGGATGGATCCGTAGTGGTGCAACGTTTTTGCGTCAACCTTGGCCGCCGTGTAGAACATCCGGCGCATCACATGCTGGGGAACCAAGCGCTGCAGATGAGTGGCGGTGCCGAGCGCACCACGGTCCACCTCGGGCACGCTGAACACCGCGTCGTCGGAGGCGACGATCACGTCGGCGTTACCCACCAGGCCGATTCCACCGCCGAGGCAGAAGCCGTTGACGGCGGCGATGACGGGCACCTTGCAGCGGTAGACCGCGCTGAAGGCTTCGAAACAGCCGCGGTTGGTGTCGATCAAGGCGGTGAAGCCCTGTCCTTCTGCCTGAGTGCGCTGCATTTCCTTGATGTCGGCGCCCGCGTTGAACCCGCGGCCCTCGGCTCGCAGGATCACGACGTGGGTGGACGGGTCGTTGCCCGCGGCCAGGATGGCGTCGGCCAGCTCAAACCATCCGCGCGAGGGGATGGCGTTGACCTTCGGATAGTCGACGGTGACGGTCACGATGCCCGGTTCAACCGTCGCGGTGATGATGCCCATGAGACTCCTCAAGGTACCGAAACAAGCACTTGCTTGGTACGCTACCATGGCTCGAAAGCGCAGGACAAACAGCAGGAATACAGCAAGGAGTGACGTGCGAACCCCTTACGAACTCGGCCTCGCGGGTCGCGTCGTGCTGGTCACCGGAGGTGTCCGCGGCGTCGGTGCCGGGATCAGCCGGGTGTTCGACGAGCTCGGTGCAACGGTGATTACCTGTGCGCGCCGTCCCGGTGATACCCCTTACGAATTCCATTCCTGCGATGTCCGTGATGAAGAGTCGGTCGATGCGCTCATCAACACCGTTGTTTCCACGCATGGGCGTCTGGACGCCGTCGTCAATAACGCCGGTGGTGCGCCCTTCGCACTGGCTGCCGACGCGAGCCATAACTTTCATCGCAAGATCATCGAACTGAATCTGCTCTCCGCCTTGCTCGTCTCGCAGCGCGCCAACGCCGTGATGCAGCGGCAGGACGAGGGCGGCACCATCGTCAACATCACCAGCGTGAGCGCAAGCCGGCCCTCGCCGGGTACCGCCGCATACGGCGCCGCCAAGGCCGGGCTCGAGAGCCTGACTCGGAGCCTCGCTGTGGAATGGGCGCCTAAGGTGCGGGTGAACGCCCTGGCCGCCGGAATGATCCGCACCGAGCTCTCGGAAATGCACTATGGCGATGAAGAGGGAATCGCGTCCGTCGGCGCGACGGTGCCGCTGGGCCGCCTTGCCAATCCGGACGAGATTGGTTGGACGGCAGCGTTTCTTGCCTCGCCCCTGTCCTCCTACGTGACGGGTTCGGTTCTTACGGTTCACGGTGGAGGGGAGCGTCCCGCGTTCCTCGACGCCGCCAATGTCAACAGCAATGAGAACGGCGAAAAGGAATAGAACATGCCAGGTTTGCTCGACGGTCGGGTCGTCATCATCACCGGTGCAGGCCGGGGCATCGGACGTGCGCACGCGCTGGCGTTCGCGGCCGAAGGCGCCCGGGTGGTTGTCAATGACATCGGTGTGGGCCTGGATGGATCGGCTGGCACCAGCCCCGCTCAGGAAGTGGTCGAGGAGATCAAGGCTGCCGGTGGCGAAGCCGTCACCAATGGTGATGATGTCGCCGACTGGAACGGTGCCAAGAACCTGATCGACACCGCCGTCAATTCCTTTGGCCGTCTGGATGTTCTGGTCAACAACGCCGGATTTCTGCGCGACCGGATGCTCGCCAACATGAGCGAGGAGGAGTGGGACGCGGTGATTCGTGTGCACCTCAAGGGGCACTTCGCGCCGCTGCGTCATGCCGCCGCGTACTGGCGTGACGAGTTCAAGGCCGGCAATGCGGTGGATGCCCGCATCATCAACACCAGCTCCGCCGCCGGGCTGCAAGGCAGTGTCGGGCAAGGGAATTACGCCGCCGCCAAGGCCGGTATCGCCACCTTGACCCTGCAGGCTGCTGCCGAGATGGGCCGCTATGGCATCACTGTCAACGCCATCGCTCCGGCCGCGCGTACCCGGATGACCGAGGCGGTGTTCGCCGAGACCATGGCCAAGCCCGAGGACGGTGCATTCGACGCGATGGCCCCGGAGAACGTCTCGCCGCTGGTGGTGTGGCTGGGCAGCCCGGAGTCACGCGCGGTCACCGGAAAGGTGTTCGAGGTCGAAGCCGGCATCATCCGCGTCGCCGAGGGATGGGCGCACGGTCCGCAGGTGGACAAGGGTGCGCGTTGGGACCCAAGTGAATTGGGTCCCGTGGTCGCAGACCTGCTCGATAAAGCTCGTACGCCGGTTCCGGTCTACGGCTCACAGGCCTGATCCCGCCGACACGCCGTGTCGCGGAGGATTCGTATCGCACGTGTCCGCCACGAGACGGCGTGTCGATGAAGGGGTTAGGGCTCCAGGATGACGACGGGAATCTTGCGGGTCGTGTACGACTGGTACTTAGCGAAGTCGGCGTAGAGCTCGACCAGCTTGGGCCAGTAGTACGCGCGTTCCTCGTCGGTCGCGGTGCGGGCCGTCATGGTTCGGATATCGCCCTTTATCTGAACGGTGACTTCAGAATTCGCCCTGAGATTGAGGTACCACGCCGGATTGGCGTCGCGTCCGCCCTGCGACGCCACCAGGACGATCTTGTCGCCGTCGGGTAAGTAAAGCAGCGCGCTCAGCCGCTTTTGCCCGGTCTTGCGGCCGATGGTGGTGATCAGTAGTACCGGTATGCCCCAGGGGAAAGCCGCACCCACACGCCACTTTCCGCCCAGGCGGCCGTCAGTCCGCTGATACAGCCAGACATTGGCGGTGGTCATCCACTTGATCAGCTTTCCGGCCAACTCCGAGTTCAACTGGGCGGGTGCATTCGCGGAGGAGCCGCTCGCGGCAAGACCATCAGACATGGCCCTATGCTACGAGGGTGTCAACACCTGGAGCCTCCGACGAAGTACGTATTGCCGCCGCGAATGCCTACATCGATGCCCTCGTCACCCATGAGGCAGACGCGGTGCCGTTCGCCCCGGAATGTGTGCGGATCGAGCAGGGTGTCAAGACCGGCTTTTCTGGAGATCACTTGCGGCGCAGCCTGAATAGCGGACCGCAGTTCCGGCTGATTGCTGCCGCGTCCAATCGGCAATTTCGTGTCGAAGGTGACGACGTCATCGCGAGTTTTGTCATCGAGACCAAAGCAAAGGTCGCCGGATGGCGCGTCGTGGCAAAAGTGGACGAGACGTTCAAGATTCCGGCTACTGATCCGCGGATCCACCACATCCGGGCGATCTTCGTGCCGAAGCTGTCACGCATCTAGAACGCGTTCTATATCTGGGCTTTTTCCTCGACGCACCCTTGTCCCGGGGTCGATTTCTGTGCTTCACTGCCACTAGAGCCATTAGTGAAATGCATCACAGGCCGGGAGGTACAGCGTGGTACAGGCCCAACATCCCCACTTGCCGGATGGTATCGACTTCACCGATCCCGATCTTTTTGTGCACGGAATCCCAGAGGTCGAGCTCGCCGAACTGCGGCATACCGAACCGATCTGGTGGAATCACACCGAGCGTGGGGTCGGCGGATTCGATGATGACGGTTTCTGGGTGGTGTCCAAACATAAAGACGTCAAAGAGATCTCACTTCGGTGCGACGTATTCTCCAGCGAGCAGAACACCGCGATACCGCGCTATCTGTCCACCACGCCGCGTGAGCGCATCGACGCGACCCGCTTGATCATGCTGAACATGGACCCACCGCGGCACAGCAGGTTGCGGCACATCATCAGCCGAGGGTTCACGCCGCGCGCGGTGAACCGGCTCCGCGATGACCTCAATGCCCGCGCGCAGGGCATCGCGAAATCGGCGGCCCGACTGCAGCACGGCGACTTTGTGGAACAAGTGGCTTGCGAGCTTCCGTTGCAGGCCATCGCCGGTTTGTTGGGCACTCCGCTCGAGGAACGCGAGCAGCTGTTCGACTGGTCCAACAGGCTGGTGGGTTCCGACGACGGCGAGGATGACAGCGCGATCGCCAGCGCCGAGCTGTTGATGTATGCCATGCAGGTCGCGGCACGCAAGACAGCGGAGCCCGGCCCGGATATCTGTACCGACCTGGTGAATGCCGATATCGATGGGCAGAAGCTTTCCGATGACGAGTTCGGTTTCTTCGTCATGCTTTTGGCGGTGGCCGGCAATGAGACGACTCGCAACTCCATCACTCATGGAATGCATGCCTTCACGCAGTTCCCGGAGCAGTGGGAGTTGTACAAGAAGGAGCGTCCGGAGACGGCGGCCGATGAGATTGTCCGTTGGGCAACACCGGTGACGTCTTTCCAGCGCACTGCGCTGGAGGACACCGAGCTTGGTGGTGTGAAGATCAAGAAGGGTCAGCGGGTGGTGATGATGTACCGCTCGGCCAACTTCGATGAAGAAGTCTTCGAGAATCCGTTTACCTTCGACATCATGCGTAACCCCAACCCGCATGTGGGATTTGGTGGAAATGGCGAACACCATTGCGTCGGGTCCAACCTGGCCCGCATGACCATCAACCTGATGTTCAACGCCATCGCCGATCACCTGCCGGACCTCGCCTCGGCGGGCGAGCCGGACAGGCTGCGATCCGGATGGCTCAACGGGGTCAAGCACTGGGAGGTTGACTTCTGCCCGGCCGGGTTCGGGCGCGCCAGCTGACGAAAAGGCCCCCGGACATCGAAGTGCCGGGGGCCTTCGCGCAGGTACTAGATCCGCTCGATGATGGTGCCGGTGGACAGCGCGCCACCAGCACACATGGTGATCAAAGCCGTTGACTTGTCGGTACGTTCCAGCTCGTGCAGTGCCGTGGTGATCAGGCGGCTGCCGGTGCTGCCGACGGGGTGCCCCAGCGCGATGGCGCCGCCGTTGACGTTGACCCGGTCGAAGTCCGGCTTGTGCACCGCGGCCCAAGAAAGCACCACCGAGGCGAAAGCCTCGTTGATTTCCACGACGTCGATATCGCCGATCTTCATGCCCGCGCGGTCCAGCACGCGCTGCGTCGACTGCACCGGGCCGTCCAGGTGGTAGTAGGGTTCGGCGCCGACGAGCGCCTGCGACACGATGCGGGCGCGCGGCGTCAGGCCCAGTGAGCGGGCCTTGTCCTCGTCCATGAGCAATACCGCAGCCGCGCCGTCGGAAATCTGCGAGGACGTACCGGCTGTGTGAATGCCCTCCGGCATAACGGGTTTGAGGTTGCCCAGAGATTCCAGGGTGGTGTCGCGCAGGCCCTGGTCGCGGCTGACCGTCAGGGTCTCACCGGTGGGGTTGCCTTCCTTGTCCACCTGCGGCGCATCAAGCGCGGTGATCTCGCGATCGAATCGTCCTTCGGCCCATGCCTGCTTGGCCAGTGCCTGCGAGCGCACTCCGAGGCCGTCGACATCGGCGCGGGTGATGCCGCGGCGCTTGGCAATCCGCTCTGCTGCCTCGAACTGATTGGGCATGTCGATATCCCAGGAGGCGGGGCGGGGGATGCCGGTGCCGCCGACGTTGGCGCCCAGTGGCACGCGGCTCATCGATTCGATACCGCAGGCGATGCCGGTGTCGATCGCACCGGAGTAGATCAGGCCGGCGATGAGGTGGTTGGCCTGCTGCGCGCTGCCGCACTGGCAGTCGATGGTGGTGGCACCGGCGGCTTCGGGCAGCCCCGCGTGCAGCCATGCCTGCCGAGTGATGTGGCCGCCCTGCTCACCGAACTGGGTGACACAGCCGCCGATGACCTGCTCGACTTCGTGCGGATCCAGACCTACACGGGTGATCACCGACTTCTGGATGCTGCCGAGCAGCTCGGCCGGATGCAGGCCCGCGAGCCATCCACCACGTTTGCCGATGGCGCTGCGCGTCGCTTCGACGATGACCGGATTACCCATGGAGCTGCTCCTTTGCGCTCTGAACGTTGACTTCACGGTAGAACACGTTCCAGTCTCGAAGCAATGAGAACGTGTTCTCCCCCCATCCACCACGTTTTGTCTGCGCTGATCGTGTGCTTCAATGGGGCTAGAGAGTGTCGTATCTCACTAAGCTCTCACTAGATGCTCTAACAAGATCGTCCCTGAATGACGCCCTGAAAGGCCATAGGAGTTCAACGTGGTGCACCCCAGCCTTCCCGCCGGTTTCGACTTCACCGACCCGGAGATCTACGCAGAACGGCTCCCGATCGAGGAGCTCAAGGAGCTACGGAAGACGGCTCCGATTTGGTGGCAGGAGCAGCCCGACGGCGTCGGCGGCTTCAATGACGGCGGGTATTGGGTCGTCTCCAAGCACAAGGACGTCAAGGAGGTGTCGCTGCGTAGCGATGTCTTCTCCAGCTGGGAAAACACCGCCATCCCGCGGTTTCAGGATGACATCACCCGCGAGGCCATCGAGCTGCAGCGCTACGTGATGCTCAACATGGACGCCCCGCATCACACCCGGCTGCGCAAGATCATCTCCCGCGGTTTCACGCCCCGGGCGATCGGCCGGCTGCGCGACGAGCTGAACGAGCGCGCTCAGCAGATCGCGAAGGCCGCCGCGGCGACCGGCTCGGGTGACTTCGTGGAGCAGGTGTCCTGCGAGCTGCCGTTGCAGGCCATCGCGGGTCTGCTCGGGGTGCCCATCGAGGACCGGGGCAAGCTCTTTAACTGGTCGAACGAGATGACCTCGTACGACGACCCCGAGTTCTCGCACATCGACCCGGCGGCATCGTCGATGGAGATCCTCGCCTACTCGATGGAGATGGCGAAGCAGAAGTCCGAGAATCCCGGCGAGGACATCGTGACCACCCTTATCAACGCCGAGGTTGAGGGCGAGGGCAAGCTCTCCGATGACGAGTTCGGCTTCTTCGTGATCATGCTCGCGGTGGCCGGCAACGAGACCTCTCGCAACTCGATCACCCAGGGCATGATGGCCTTCACGCAGTTCCCGGAGCAGTGGGAGTTGTACAAGAAGGAGCGTCCGGAGACGGCGGCCGATGAGATTGTCCGTTGGGCAACACCGGTGACGTCTTTCCAGCGCACTGCGCTGGAGGACACCGAGCTTGGTGGTGTGAAGATCAAGAAGGGTCAGCGGGTGGTGATGATGTACCGCTCGGCCAACTTCGATGAAGAAGTCTTCGACGATCCGTTCAGCTTCAATGTCATGCGTAACCCCAACCCGCACATGGGATTCGGTGGCAGCGGTGCGCATTTCTGCATCGGCGCGAACTTGGCGCGGCTGACCATCAACCTGATGTTCAACGCCATCGCCGACCACATGCCCAACCTGGCTCCGGCCGGCGACCCGAAGCGACTGCAGTCCGGCTGGCTCAACGGCATCAAGCACTGGCAGGTCGATTTCAACGGCACCAGCGGTTGCCCGGTTCTGCACTAGCCATTCAAAGGAAACGCACGCTATGGATTTCGCTTTCGCGGAGGAGCAGCAGGCTGTCTCCGACGTCGTCGAAGCGGTGCTTGCCGATCGGGAGTTCATCGGTGTGGTGCCCGAGGTTGGATATGACGACGGATTGTGGCAGTCGCTGGCCGCCAATGGGGTCCTGAGTCTTGCGCTGCCTGAACGGCTGGGCGGCGACGGACTGGGCCTGGCCGAAGTGTCGGTGGCGTTGCGAGTGCTCGGAAAGCACGGCGCATTGACGCCGGCGCTGGCGACGCTCGGATTCGGCGTGGTTCCCCTGGTGGAGCTGGCCTCTGTCGAGCAACAGGACAGATTCCTCGACGGCGTCGGCTCCGGCTCGATCCTCACCGCGGCCCTCGATGAGCCAGGGTCCGCGCTGCCCTCGTCCCCCTCGGTTTCCGCCGTGCGTGACGGTTCCTCGTTGGTGTTGAACGGTCACAAGATCGGCGTTCTACATGCGGCCGAGGCAGATTGGATACTTGTCACCACCGACAACGGCGTCGTTGTGGTGGCACCCAACACCCCGGGAGTGACGATCACCCGGACGCCGACGGCCAGTAAAGCCGCCGAATACGCGGTGACCTTCGCCGATGCCTCGGTACCCGATTCGGATGTGTTGGGCGGGTCTGTTGAGCGTGTGAACGAGCTCGCCTTGGCGGCGGTCGGTTCCTATGCGGACGGATTGGTCTCGGGCGCCCTGCGCCTGACCGCCGATCACGTGTCCAACCGGGTGCAGTTCGGCAAGCCACTGGCTACCTTCCAAGCGGTTTCGCAGCAGCTGGCCGACGTGTATGTGGTCTCGCGCACGCTGAATCTCGGTGTCACGTCTGCGGTATGGCGTCTCTCTGCCGGGCTTGACGCGACGGAGGATCTTGACGTCGTGGCGTTCTGGATGGCCGCGGAAGCGCAGCGAGTCATGCAGATCTGTCATCACCTGCATGGTGGTCTGGGCGTCGACATCACCTACCCGATGAACCGCTACTACTCGACCATCAAGGACCTGAGTCGTCTGGTGGGTGGGTCCTCCGAGCGCCTCGACGTTCTCGCTGCGGCCCAGGTTTAGGAGCCAGTGATGCTGATAGATCTCACGCCGGAACAGGCGAAGTTGCAAAGCGATCTGCGACAGTACTTTTCGAATCTGGTTACTGCCGATGAGACGCGCGAGATGATGGTCGACCGCCACGGCTCGTCCTATGAGGCAGTGGTGCGGCGGATGGGTCAGGATGGCTGGCTCGGTGTGGGCTGGCCGAAGGAATACGGCGGGCACGGATTCGGTCCGCTGGAGCAGCAGATCTTCATGAACGAGGTCATGCGGGCCGACGTGCCGATGCCGCTGGTGACGCTGCAAACCGTCGGTCCGACTCTGCAGAAGTACGGGACTGAGGTGCAGAAGAAGAAGTTTCTGCCCGGAATCCTCGCGGGTGAAATACATTTCGCCATCGGATACACCGAACCGGAAGCCGGGACAGACTTGGCGTCGTTGCGTACCACCGCGGTACGCGATGGCGATCACTACATCGTCAACGGGCAGAAGATCTTCACCACCGGTGCCCACCAGGCCCAGTACATCTGGTTGGCCTGCAGGACAGACTCGGATGCGCCCAAGCACAAGGGAATCTCGATTCTCATCGTCGATACCAAGGATCCGGGCTACTCATGGACCCCGATCATCACCAACGATGGTGCACACCACACCAACGCCACCTACTACTCGGACGTGCGGGTTCCGGTGGACATGCTGGTGGGTGAAGAGAACTTGGGATGGAAGCTCATCACCACTCAGCTGAACCATGAGCGGGTTTCGCTCGGACCGTCCGGCCGGATCGCGGGTATGTACGACCGCGTCTACGAATGGGCAGCCAAGCCGGGACACGACGGTGTGGCGCCGCTGGCGCATGAGGATGTGCGCCGGGTTCTGGGCGAGATGAAGGCTGTGTGGCGCCTCAACGAGCTGCTCAACTGGCAGGTGGCCTCGTCGGGTGATGACATCAGCATGGCCGACGCTGCCGCAACAAAGATCCTTGCCACCGAATGGATTCAGAAGCTTGGCCGGTTGAGTGAGGGTGTCGTGGGGCGCTATGGAGACCCCGCCGACGCGAACACTGCCGAGACCCTTGAATGGCTGGACGCCCAGACCAAGCGCCACCTGGTGATCACGTTCGGTGGCGGTGTGAACGAGGTGATGCGCGAGATGGTCGCGACGGCTGGTCTGGGTACTCCCAGGGTGCCGCGGTGATGAAGGCTCGCGCGAAGAACGGACAATCATGAGCGTCGTGGATATTCAGGACGGCTTCGCCGAGATCAAGGCCGCCGGACCCAGCGCCCCCCGTCTGGCGCGCGATCCGGTGAACCAGGCCATGATCAACAACTGGGTTGAGGCGATGGGGGACCGCAACCCGATCTACGTCGACGAGGACGCCGCCAAGGCCGCCGGGCATCCCGGTGTGGTCGCGCCACCCGCGATGGCGCAGGTGTGGACGATGGCCGGGTTGTACGGCGAGCGCTCGGGAGACGACCCGCTGGGCCGGGTGATGGAGCTGCTCGATTCGGCGGGTTACCAGTCGGTGGTCGCCACCAACTACGAACAGATCTATCACCGCTATCTGCGGCTGGGCGAGCAGGTCACCACCACCAATGAGGTGACCGAGGTCTTCGGGCCGAAGCAGACCGCGCTCGGCGAGAGCTGGTTCATCAACATCCACGCCGAATGGCATGTGGGCGATGAGCTCGTCAATGAAATGAACTGGCGCATCATGAAGTTCCGGCCGGGCGCTAAGAAGTCGGCCGAGGTGCCGGATGATCTCGATCCTTCGAAGTTGATGCGTCCATCCTGGTCGAGGGATAGCGCGTACTTCTGGGAGGGCGTCGCGGCCCATGAACTGCGGTTGCAGAAGCGGCCCGATGGGTCGTTGCAGCATCCGCCCGTTCCCGCTGTGTGGCAGGACAAAGACGCTCCGATCGAGTACCAGGTGTCCAGTGGGCATGGCACGGTGTTCAGCTACGTGGTGCATCACGCCCCTCAGGTGCCTGGTCGCACACTGCCTTTCGTGATCGCGCTGGTGGAGCTTGAAGAGGGTGTTCGGATGCTGGGCGAGCTTCGAGGGGTGTCGCCCGACGATGTTCAGATCGGGTTGCCGGTTCAGGTGACATATCTGGACTTCCCGGCCGAGGGGGAGAGCCCGGCATGGACTCTGTATGCCTGGGAGGCAAAGTGACCACCGTTGGCGAGAAGCTGCCCGAGCTGAAACTTGAGGGCACTCCGACGTTCATCGTGTCGACCGCGCTGGCCACGCGTGACTTCCAGGACGTGCATCATGACCGTGACCTGGCGCAGGCGAAGGGGTCCAAGGACATCTTCATCAACATCCTGTCCGATACCGGTCTGGTCGAGCGATTCGTCACCGACTGGGCCGGACCTTCGGCTCGGGTGAAATCGATTTCGCTGCGTTTGGGTGTGCCGTGGTACGCCTATGACACCACGGTGTTCTCCGGCGAGGTGACCGCCGTCGATGACGGCGTCGTGGAGGTGGATGTGGTGGGCAACAACAGCCTGGGTGCGCATGTCACCGCCAAGGTCAAGCTGACGATCGGAGCAAGCGCGTGAGCTTGTCGGGTAAGGCCGCTATTGCCGGTATCGGTGCCACCGACTTCTCGAAGAAGTCGGGCCGATCCGAGTTGAGGTTGGCGGCCGAGGCGGTGCTCGATGCGTTGACGGATGCCGGTTTGTCTCCCGACGAAGTCGACGGCCTGGTGACCTTCACCATGGACTCGAACTTGGAGACCGCGGTTGCGCGTTCGACGGGCATCGGCGAGCTGAAGTTCTTCAGCCAGATCGGTTATGGCGGTGGCGCGGCTGCGGCGACGGTGCAGCAGGCCGCATTGGCGGTCGCTGCCGGTGTCGCAGAGGTGGTCGTCGCGTACCGGGCCTTTAACGAGCGCTCGGAGTTCAGGTTCGGTCAGGTGATGACGGGACTGAGTTCGACCGCCGACTCGCGAGGCGTTGAGTACAGCTGGTCGTACCCGCACGGGCTGAGTACGCCGGCCGCCTCGGTGGCGATGATCGCTCGCCGGTATATGCACGAATACGGTGCCACGAGTGCCGATTTCGGTGCGGTGTCGGTGGCCGACCGTAAGCATGCGGCCACCAATCCGAAGGCATTCTTCTATGGCAAGCCGATCACCATTGAGGACCACCAGAATTCGCGGATGATCGCCGATCCGGTGCGACTGCTGGACTGTTGCCAAGAGAGCGATGGTGGGGTGGCGATCGTCGTGACGACACCGGAGAGGGCCAAGGATCTCAAGAACCGGCCGGTGGTCATCGAGGCGGCCGCGCAGGGGTCCGGCGACGACCAGTTCACCATGTACTCGTACTACCGGGACGAGTTGGGATTACCCGAGATGGGACTCGTCGGTCGGCAGCTCTGGGACCAGTCCGGCTTGACGCCCAACGATATTCAGACCGCGATCCTGTATGACCACTTCACGCCGTACACCTTGTTGCAGCTCGAAGAACTCGGCTTCTGCGGCACGGGCGAGGCCAAGGACTTCATCGCCAACGGTGCCATCGAACTGGGCGGAAAGCTGCCGATCAACACACACGGTGGTCAGCTCGGCGAGGCCTACATCCACGGTATGAACGGCATCGCCGAGGGCGTGCGTCAGTTGCGAGGAACCTCGGTGAACCAGGTGCCCAATGTCGAGCACGTGCTCGTCACAGCGGGCACCGGTGTGCCGACGTCCGGCCTCATCCTGGGATAGCCGGCTCAGCTCAGAAACCTGGCGATGCCTTGCGCGATAGCCGCTGCCAGACGCGCCTGGCCGTCCGCACTGGACAGCATCGCGGCGTCGTCGCTGTTCTTCATGTTTCCGCACTCGATGAGGATCGCCGGGTACTGAGCCAGGTTCAGCCCGGCCAGGTCGGAACGTCCATACAGACCATCGTTTCCGCGGTAGGTCGACGGCTGGAATCCCGAGGCCTTGAGCTGATCGCGCATGGTGCTGGCCAAGCGCAACGAGGGACCTCCTTGCGCTTCATTGATCGGTGGGTTCGAGTAGTTGACGTGGAATCCCCGGCCATCCCTGGGGCCGCCATCGGCGTGAATGCTGACGATGGCGTTGGGCCTGAACGAGTTTCCGGTGGCAGCGCGCTCGTCGATGCACGGCCCGAGCGCGTTGTCATTGCCACGAGACAATGCGGTGCGAACACCGGCCACGGTGAGGGCCTGCCGGATGTGCAACACCACATTCCAGTTGAAGGTATGTTCTGGAAAACCTGAATCGGTTGCGGTGCCGCTGGTCTGGCAGTCCTTGGTGCGTCCCCGGCCGTCACTGACCTGCCGGGTGATTGAGCGGTCGTTGGCGCCGTTGTGCCCGGGGTCGAGGAAGACGATCTTTCCCGCGATGGGAGATTCCGCGTGGGCCAGGGCCGTGTTGGACAGCACGGCCGGCATGCTGAGTAGGACGGGCACGCTCGAGGCGTACTTGAGGACGTCGCGTCGCGAGAGGCAGCGGGACCGCTTGGCGGGACCGCACGGGGTGGTCTGCACGCCGGAAAGGTAGGCCCCGAACCTGGGATTTGAGAACCCGACATGTGGCTCGGTTGAACTGTGACCGAGACGAGACCGTATCGCAGTCACAGCTTTCTGACAGAAACCGCGGCGATGCTTGCCCAGTGACTCAATCAAAGGCCGCCACTGCGACAGGCGTATTGACCCGCCTGCGCAAGGATGTCGTCGAGACCTTCCGGCCGCCGCGTCGGTGGCTCGAGGGATTGGGTCTGAACCTCGCCCTGGCAATCGCCTATCTGATCATCTGGCAGCCGATTGCCCAACATGGGCGCAAACGCGACTGGGCGCTGCTGATCGGCCTGTACTTCGCGATGTTCATCTTCGCCGATGTGTCGGTGACCAACATGCTGGGTCTGGATGCCGATCGAGTCAGGCACGTGCTGCGGGGACATCGATCGCTTCTGTACGTCTTGCTGGTCAAGAACATCGCGCTGTTTCTTGTCGCCGGGCTGCCGACGCTCATCCTGACGGCCTTCTTGACCATCCACCGGCAGCAGGCAACCCAAACCGCGATCACCGTGCCCGATGTGGGCGTACACATCGTCAGCTGGCTTGGTCTGGGCAATCTGGTCTCGGTACTGCTGCCGATGGTGACGCGCCCGTTGCGTGAGCGGTGGCGGCAACGAGGGGACGTTCCAGCCACGGCGCGATGGCTCTTTTATCTAGCTCTACCGTACGGCGTCTACTACCTCGTTGCGCCGGTTGGAGGTATCCCTCGAGCCATCTTCGGGCGCAACGTTTTCCACTCCATGCCGCTCACCGAACGATCCCTACTGGAACTCGGCTTGGGCGTCGCCGTCTGGAGCATGGGCACCGCGCTGGCCCTGGGGGTGTACCGCTACCGCGGAATACGTTGGTACTAGGGCGTCGGGCTAGGTGTAGGTGAGCTCCACGTCTGCGAGCGCGGCGGCATCCTCACGTTCGGCCACGACAGCCGAGATCAGCAGCTTGCCGTCTTCCTTCCAGATGCGGGTCTTGAGGGTCTCGCCCGGGAACACCACACCCGCGAACTTCGCGGCATACGACGTCACCCGCGAGGCATCCCCGTCGAGTGCGGAGTCAACCGCCGCCTTGCACACCACGCCGTAGCTGCACAGCCCGTGCAGGATCGGGCGGGGGAATCCGGCCGCCGCCGCGAAGGCAGGGTCGGAATGCAGCGGGTTGCGGTCACCGCAGAGCCGGTACAGCAGCGCCTGCTGCGGCAGGATGTGCGTCGAGACCTCAATGTCGGGCGTGCGGTCGGGAGTGCCGCCTGCGGCGGAGGGCCCTCTCTCGCCGCCGAAGCCACCCTCGCCACGTGCGAAGATCGACCGGCGGATCGTCCAGAGCGGTCCCTGGTCATCGGAAGTCGTTGTCTCCGTGACGATGACGGCTGCCTTGCCCTTATCCCAGATCTCCACGACCTTGCCCTCGGAGCGGGCCGAACCCGCGGGCGGCAAGGGACGGTGCGCAGTCACCTGCTCGGTGCCGTGCAGGATCTTGGCTAGGTCGATCTCGATACCCGGGAATGACACCTTGGGTGGCTCCACCGCGTGGAAGCCCGAGGCCACGGTCGCGAACGTCGGCAGCACCTGCGGAGTCTTGTCCTGCAGGTAGCGCAGCTCGGTCTCGCTCACCGGGTCGGCGCCCGCACCGATGGCCAGGTGATACAGCTGCACATCGGATGCGGTCCACGAGAATTCTGCGGGCTCGACAGCAGCGCCCAGAGCGATATCGACGTTGATAGGCATGAGCTGACCCTACTTCCCGGCGATATCGAGCGCCGCGAGGTAGCCCCATGTCATGGCCGGACCAATGGTGGCGCCGGGGCCGGCGTAGGTGTGACCCATCACCGGGGTGCTGACATTGCCTGCGGCGTAAAGGCCTTCGACGATGCTGTTGTCATCGCGCAGCACCCGGCCCTGGACGTCGGTGCGCACGCCACCCTTGGTACCCAGATCGCCGGGCACCATCTTGGCCGCGTAGAAGGGCCCCTTCTTGAGTTCACCCAGATTTGGGTTCGGCTTGTTCGTCGGGTCTCCGTAATAGCGGTCGTAGGCGCTCTTACCGCGGCCGAAGTCCTCGTCGGTACCGCTGCGGGCGAAGCCGTTGAACCGGTCGACAGTCGCCTTGAACTCCTCGACGGGCAGGTTGGCCTTCGCCGCGAGCTCTTCGATGCTGTCGGCCTTGACGATCACGCCGGATTCGATCCACTTGCTCGGAATCTTTTGTCCCGGCTGCAATCCGGCGAAAATGTACCGGTTGCGGTACTCCTGGTCGAAGACCAGCCATGCGGGCAGGTTCTCGCCGGGTCCCGCGCCCTGGCCGTACTCGCCTCCATACATGCGGTGGGTGGCCTCGACATAGGGCAGCGACTCGTTCATGAACCGCTTACCGGATGCGTTGACGATGATGGACCCGGGGGAGTTGCGCTCGGACAGCGCGAACCACGGCCTGCCGACCAGCGGAACCGTTGGGCCCCACCACGAGTCCTCCATGAACTCCAGCGCGGCGCCGAGCTTTTCTGCAGCCAGGATGCCGTCGCCGGTGTTGGCCTTGGCGCCGACCGTCCACTCGGTGGTGATGGGGGCGCGCTGGTACTTCACGCGCATCTGCTCGTTGTGCTCGAACCCGCCGGAGGCCAGGATGACGCCCTTGCGTGCCCTGATGACCGTCGGCTCGGAAGCCTCCGAAGAACCGCTCTCACGCACGTAGACGCCTTTGACCGTGCCGTTCTCGAGGTAGAGGTCGGTCAAAGCGGTGTTGAGCTTGACCGGAACGCCGGCGTCACGCAGGCCGATGCGCAACGCGGCCGAAAGGGCCCGTCCCATGCCGACGAGTTTCTTGCCGGTGCCCTGCGCCCAGAAGGTGCGCACGCCCACGCGCAGGCTGCGCAGCACACCACGGGGATGCCGCTTGAGCTGGTTCAGCCGCACATAATCCTGCTGGCGTACGACGACATTCAACGGGACCTTGCCGTAAGGGGGCTCCAGGTTGGGCAGCTCGTCGCCAAGTTTCTTGGCATCGAAAGGCTTGGGTTCCACCGAGCGGCCGGCCGCACGCCCGCCGGGAGCCTCGGGGTAGTAGTCGGAGTAGTTGGGCACCCAGTCGAGCTTGAGCGGAGAGTTGGCCAACACGAACGAGAGCATCTCCGGGCCGCGATCGAGATAGGTATCGATCTTCTCGCGGGGGACGACATCGCCGATGATGGTGTAGAGGTACTCGCGGGCCGCCTCGGGGGTGTCGCTCTGGCGGGCCTTCTTGAGCACCTCGTTGTTGGGGATCCAGACGCCGCCACCGGAACGCGCGGTCGATCCGCCGAAGTGGGGGGCCTTCTCGATCAGTACGGTGCTCAGCCCGTTGTGTGCCGCGGTGAGCGCCGCAACCATGCCGGCGCCACCACTCCCGACGACGACGACGTCGTACTCCTGCTCAGTCATGTAGAACACGTTATAGAATTGAGGCGGCCCGGCGCTACCGGCGCTGGCCTGTGGTTTCACCGTCTCGACACTTTGATGTTGCGGTGAAAACAGAAACTTGTTGCTGTTTTGGCCAAATGACGGTGAGGGAGGCCTAGTGCCGGGTGATGTCGAGGTGCCCGCGGTGCCCGCGGTGCCTTCCTCGGATGTCGTCATCGTCGGGTACGGGGTCGCGGGGGCGGCCGCCGCACTGGCCGCCCTGGAGCGTGGCGCATCGGTGACGATCCTGGAACGGTTTGACGGCGGCGGGGCTTCGGCCATTTCAGGGGGCATCTATTACGCCGGAGGCGGCACCAATATTCAGCGTGACGCCGGTGTCGAGGACACCCCGGAGCTGATGATGGAGTACCTGCAGCTTGAAGTCGGAGACGCGGTGAAGCCCGAGACGCTGCAGAGATTCGTCGACGGTAGCGCGGACACTCTGGATTGGCTCCAAGGTTACGGAGTGCCGTTCGAAGGTTCGCTGGCTCCGTTTAAGACTTCGTACCCCACCAACGACTACTACCTCTACTTTTCCGGCAGCGAATCCTCCGGGATGGCGCGAGCCGTCACCCCGCCCCGCCAACGCGGACATCGGGCCTTTGGCCCGGGCGTGTCCGGTAAGGCGCTGTTCGCACCGTTGGCGGCCTCCGCGGAGCGTTTGGGCGCCGATGTCTGGCGGCAGACCCGGGCCACCGGCCTGATCGTGGAGGACGGTCGTGTCGTGGGGGTGCGGGGCGTGACGCTGAAGGATGCGCCCGGCTGGGTGCGGCGGGCGTACTCGTTGTTCACGCGGTACGCGACCAAGCCGGGCATCTACTACCCGCCGATGCGAAAGGTGCTGGAAGGACCGGCGTACGCGCTGGAGCGCCGGTTCGCTAAGCCCTTCGAGATCCGGGCGAATGACGGGGTGATCCTGTCTTCGGGTGGGTTCATCGCGAACCGCGAACTCATCGAGCGTCATGCCCCCGCCTATCGGGACGGGTTGCAGCTCGGCACCGCCGGTGACGACGGGACTGCCTTGACGCTCGCGGAGCCGTTGAACGCGGCCACCGGGCATCTCGACGAGATCTCGGCCTGGCGGTTCATCGTGCCGCCCGCGGCCTTCCTCGGCTCGCTATTGGTAGATGCCAAGGGGCAGAGGATGATTGACGAGTCCCGATATGGCGCCGCATTGGGTAAGGAGATCGTGCGCACGGCAGGAGGGGTGGGCTATCTGGTTGCCGACAAGGCGCTGGTGAAGCGGGCCCGTCGGCAGTTAGGGTCGCAGACCCTGTGGTTTCAGCGGATCCAGGCCGAAGCGTTCCTGAACGTGGGGCGCAGGAAGGCCGGGTCCATCGAGGAACTGGCCGCCAAGGCGGGCATCGATCCGGAAGGATTGGCGCGCACCGTGTCCGAACATAATCGGGCCATCGCCGATGGCACCCCTGACCCCCTCGGCAAGCCGGACGATATTCGGGTTCCCGTCGCCGAAGGGCCGTTCTATCTGTTCAACGTGTCCATCAAGACCAACATGCTCAATCCGTGTCCGATGCTGACCCTTGGCGGGCTGGTGGTGGACGAGGAGACTGGTGCCGTGCAGACCACATCGGGCGCGGCGATCCCCGGTCTCTATGCCGCCGGACGTGCGGCGGTGGGTATCTGCTCCAATTCGTATGTGAGCGGATTGTCCCTGGCCGACTGCGTCTTCTCCGGACGGCGGGCCGGGACTGAGACTGGGAGACACATAGATGCTTAGTTCCGAAGTTCGTGAGGCCATCGCCGCCGATTTGGCAGCGGCCGAGCGCACCCGGGTGGCCATCGCGCCGCCTACCGACACGTATCCGGATTTCGGTGTGGTCGACGCCTATGAGATCCAGCTGATGAACATTCGCTCCCGCCTAGCGGACGGAGCCAAGGTCGTCGGGCACAAGGTGGGCCTATCGTCCGAAGCGATGCAGAAGATGATGGGTGTCCACGAGCCGGACTATGGGCACCTGCTGGCCGATATGGAGCTGTTCGAGGACGTCGCGGCCTCCGCGTCCAAGTTCTTGTTCCCGCGGGTCGAAGTGGAGGTCGGATTCATCCTGGCCGCCGACCTGCCGGGTGAGGACTGCACCGAGGATGACGTGCTGGCGGCGACGGCCGCATACGTGCCGTCCATCGAGGTGGTGGACAGCCGGATCACCAACTGGCAGATCAAGATCTGCGACACCATCGCCGATAACGCATCCTCAGCCGGTTTTGTCATTGGTAAGCAACGTGTTTCGCCGAAGGACATCGACATCAAGTCGATCGACGCGGTGCTGACCTGCAACGGCGAGAAATTGGCTGAAGGCAGAAGCGACGCGGTGCTGGGTAACCCGGTGACATCGGTGGCGTGGCTGGCGCGCAAGGTGGCTTCGTTCGGGGTGCGCCTGCGCGCCGGTGACGTGGTGCTGCCGGGTTCGTGCACGCGGGCATTCGATGCGCATCCGGGGGACGAATTTTTGGCTGAGTTCGCCGGACTTGGTTCGGTCCGACTGGCTTTTGAATAGCCGAGGTAGAGGAGAACGTATGGGTAGCAAGGCATCTGTAGCGATCGTCGGTTCAGGAAACATCAGTACCGACCTGCTGTACAAATTGCAGCGGTCTGAGTGGCTGGAACCGCGGTGGATGATCGGCATCGACCCCGAGTCCGAGGGCCTCAAGCGCGCCCGCGGCTTCGGGCTGGAAACCTCGCACGAGGGCGTGGACTGGCTGCTGGCGCAGGATGAGAAGCCCGACTTGGTGTTCGAGGCGACATCCGCGTACGTGCACAAGGCCGCCGCGCCGCGCTACGAGGAAGCCGGTATCCGGGCGATCGACCTGACTCCGGCCGCGGTCGGGCCGGCCGTGGTACCGCCCGCGAATCTGCGTGCGCACCTCGATGCTCCCAACGTCAACATGATCACCTGCGGTGGCCAGGCGACAATCCCCATCGTGTACGCGGTCTCCCGCGTGGTGGAGGTGGCCTACGCGGAAATCGTTGCGTCGGTTGCGTCGGTCTCGGCGGGTCCGGGTACACGTGCCAACATCGACGAATTCACCAAGACCACATCCAAGGGTGTGGAAGTGATTGGCGGTGCCAAGCGCGGCAAGGCGATCATCATCCTCAACCCGGCTGACCCGCCGATGATCATGCGCGACACCATCTTCTGTGCCATCCCGGAGGATGCGGATCGCGATGCGATCGTCGCGTCGATTCACGACGTGGTGAGCCAGGTGCAGCAGTACGTACCCGGATACCGGCTACTCAACGAGCCTCAGTTCGATGAGCCGTCTGTGGTCAATGGAGGTAACCACGTCGTCACCACTTTCGTGGAGGTCGAGGGTGCGGGAGACTTCTTGCCGCCGTATGCCGGAAACCTGGACATCATGACCGCGGCCGCGACCAAGGTCGGCGAGGAAATCGCCAAAGAACTTCTATCAGCGAAGGTTTCGTAAAATGGTTTCGGACACCAGCACTCAGCTCTTGGGCACCGACGGCGTCTTCTTCGACGCCGCGTGGGATGTGCGGATCACCGATACGTCATTGCGCGACGGGTCGCACCACAAGCGTCACCAGTTCACCGCCGATGAGGTGCGCGCGATCGTGGCCGCCCTCGACGGTGCCGGTGTGCCGGTCATCGAGGTGACCCACGGTGACGGTCTTGGTGGATCGTCATTCAACTACGGGTTCTCCAAAACGCCTGAACAGGAATTGATCAAGCTCGCCGCGGAGACCGCGACGAACGCCAAGATCGCTTTCCTGATGCTGCCGGGCGTAGGTACCAAGGAAGACATCATCGAGGCGCAGGGCAACGGCGGTTCCATCTGTCGTATCGCCACTCACTGCACCGAGGCGGACGTGTCGCTACAGCATTTCGGGCTGGCGCGTGAGCGCGGGTTGGAAACCGTTGGCTTCCTGATGATGTCGCACACCATCTCGCCGGAGAAGCTGGCCAAGCAGGCCCGGATCATGGCAGACGCCGGATGTCAGTGTGTGTATGTAGTGGACTCCGCGGGCGCATTGGTGCTCGACGGTGTCGCCGACCGGGTGGCCGCAGTGGTGGCAGAGCTCGGCAACGATGCTCAAGTTGGTTTTCATGGGCACGAGAACCTCGGTCTCGGCGTGGCCAACTCCATCGAGGCGGTGCGTGCTGGTGCCAAGCAGATCGACGGCAGCACAAGGCGATTCGGTGCTGGTGCCGGTAATGCTCCGGTAGAGGCCCTGATCGGTGTCTTCGACAAGATCGGCGTGAAGACGGGCATCGACTTCTTCGATATCGCGGACGCCGCCGAAGAGGTGGTCGCACCTGCGATGCCGGCGGAGTGCCTGCTGGATCGCAATGCGCTGATCATGGGCTACAGCGGTGTGTACTCCAGCTTCCTCAAGCACGCCATCCGGCAGGGTGAGCGTTACGGGGTGCCCGCACACCAGCTGCTGCACCGGGCCGGTGAGCGAAAGCTCATTGGTGGGCAGGAGGACCAGCTCATCGATATCGCATTGGAGATTCAGCGCGAGAACGCCGAAAAGAAGTCGTAGTCGCGGCTCGCTATCTCCACTCTGCTGCGGTCGTGATCGCGCCGTCGTGCGCGCGGGGGCACGGGAGTGTCGATCAGGTGCTCGCGCACCCGGGCAGGGACGGTTGCCTGGGTTCTGGTCGAAGACCAGATGCGCCCGCTCGGGAGCGGGAGCTCAGCGTCCTTAGGCGCCCACAGGTGCTCGCGGTGGCTTAGCCAGTACGGCTTGGTTGATCCTCAGACTGAGCAGCAGGCACTACCCTGTGGCTACCGCCGGGACGGAGCCGACGAGGGATCGCACCGAACGCTGCGAGGACACCGTCATCTCGCTTAAGCTGCTGGTTGAGTGCGGGGGTTCATCTGGTTGGGTAACCGGTCTTGGTACCCGTGAGCTAGCTACTGAGTACGATCGAACTCGACGAGCATTTGGCGATTGAGGAAGGAGAGGGGGACGTTGCCCAAGCAAGATCGTGGCACGCCGGCCCATCCTCCATGGCTGCCCGCAGAAGACCAACAACATGGGTTTCTGCGTTCGTTGAGGCGCAAGAAGCGCTACGTGGACGATCCCGAGTCCAACGAAGGCTCGTTAGCTCACGAGGCTGGGCGCACCTACGCTTCCAACACTTCGGCTCATAAACCGACCGCCGAGTCGGTCCTGCTGCCAGTTGACACGCGCGCCGCCGCCCCTCGCGAAGACACGGCCAACGGGACCTCATCGGTGCCCGACATCTCTAAGTACTACACGCCACCGCGGGCGCCCGAGCCGCCCGCGCAGCGGCCGTTGACGGCCGAGTCGAACGAGATCGTCGCGAAGTCCGTACCGGGTGAGCTGCGGATCATTACGAGTCCTATCCCAGAGATAAGGCCGGAGCCGCAGCCAATATCGCAGGTCGAGCAACCGCAGGTGCCTGTGTCCGACGAGTCCCCGGCAATCCCGGCACCCGAGCCCGCCGCGCCCAGAGACGTCGCAGATTCACTGGAACCTACACCGGCGGCCGAACCGCCAGCGGAGTCGAGTTCACCCGCACCTACCGCTGATCAGCGCCGCGAGGAGTCCGCGGGCACGGACCCGTTCTCGCGTTTCAGCTTGCTCGAAGCGCAACTGCGTCAGATGAGTCTCGATGAAAGCATCACTGACGCTGAACTCGAGCGTCATCGGCGCCACGCGATGCCCGAATCCGAGGTCATCCCCGCTCCGGAGGCCTGCGGTGCACTCAGTTTCACGTCGCCAGAGGGGGGCGATGGGGACGAGGTCGTTGAGGACATAGCGGGCGCCGCGCAGGTGGCTCTAGACACGGAATCCGCAGGGGCGCCGCCCGAGCCTGCGCTCGGGTTCACGCTCCCTGAGGCGCTCGACCAGTCGTTTTCCGAGACGGAGGAGCCGGAACCCGCGGCCGCGGTACCGGACGCCGAGCCCGATGCACCCGTCGTCGAGGACCTGACCCCAGAGCCGCCGGTGGAGGATGAGCCCACGCCGGTATCCGAACACCCCGCAGAACCGGAAGCACCGAAGTCGGCAGATGCGCCCGAAGTCGATGACGTCGACTCGAGAGCGGCTGCACTGCTGCAGCGCATCGAAGCCAAACGTGTCGAGCTCAATGAGGAATTGGCTGCGCACGATGCGGCCGATTCGGATGTGTCGGTGTCCGAGCCTGAACCCGCGCCGTTTGTGCCGATGATTGCGCCGTGGGCTTCGGTGCCCGAAGTCGTCGGGACCGAGAGCACCGACCTCAGCACCAGTGCCGAAGAAGCCGCGGAAACGGAAACAGCGGAAACGGCGGCGCCCGACCTTGAGGGATTTGCGCCTCTGTTCGACGCGGACATCGTCATCGAGCTGCCTGCAGCGGTATTCGAGGAGACGTCCGGTGGCTCCGCAATTGAGGACGTCGTGGGGCCGGAGCCTGAACTCTCGGCTGACACCGCCGTTGAATCGACGGATGACGCGCCGGTGACGCCCGATAATTCTGCTGAAGATGCGGCAGTAGAAGGTGATTCGCATCTTCAGACGAACGAAGGCGATGCCCATTCGCCGTGTGAGGCCCCGTCGGCTACCCTGGGGGTCCCGGTGGCGGAACCGACAGCGCAACCTGCCTACTACGTGCCGCCGCCTGCTCCGCAACACGCCGTTCCGCCGCAGCCCGGACCCGAGTATCGGCCTGCGGCTCAGGCACCCCCTGGATGGAACCCGCGTCAGCCGTACCCGGGGCAGTGGCCGCAGGGCGCTCCACAGGCTCCGGAATTATTTGGTGGACAGCAGTTTTCGCCACAGCCACCCCCGCAGCCCACCAGTGTTCAGGGTCAGTGGCAATGGGTGCCGCAGCAGCAGCCGCAGGCGCCTCAACCCTCTGGACCGCAAGAGCTGCCTCCGGGTTACGTGCCACCGCCGCAGGGAGGGGCACCTCCCCCCAACTACCGTGGGCCGCAGTCTTACCGGATGCCGCCCTCGCTCGACGAGGCTGAAGTCATCAACCGTGGTCGTTACGCGCCGCGATCCGGCTGGCGCAAGGCGGTGCACAGGTCCACCGGAGGTAGGGTCAATCCGGGCGACTCGCGCAAGGACCGCGAACAGGACCAGCTGCTCGCCAGCATTCGGCAGCCGATTCTCGGGGATTACCGCATCGCGGTGCTCTCCATTAAGGGTGGTGTCGGAAAGACAACCACCACGCTGGGATTGGGTTCGGCATTCGCGACAATTCGTGCCGATCGGATTATCGCCGTGGACGCCAACCCCGACCGCGGCACTTTGGCCGAGCGGGTGCGCGACCATTCGACGCAGTCCACCGTTCGGGACCTTCTCAATGATCGAAACATCAGAAGTTACGCCGATGTGCGTAGCCACACCCGCATGGCGACAAGCCGTCTGGAAGTACTTGCCAGTGAGCAGGATCCGGCGGTATCGGAGGCATTCGGCGAGGTCGACTATCGCAATACGATCGACATCCTGGAGCGTTACTACAATGTCATCCTGACCGACTGTGGTACGGGAATCATGCATTCGGCAATGGCGGGCGTGCTTGCCCTCGCCCACACTATTGTGTTGGTGAGCTCATCCGCGATGGATTCCGCGCGCAGTGCCTCGGCCACGCTCGATTGGCTTATGCAGCATGGGCATTCGGCGCTGGTACGTGAGGCGCATGTCGTCTTGAGTGCCTCACGTCCTGGGTCTGCCGGGATCAAGCTGGACAAGGTCTATGAGCATTTCCAGGCGCGTTGCCGTTCCATTCACATGATCCCGTTCGATCCCCATCTCGCCGAGGGGGCTGACGTCGACTTCAACCTGCTCAATGCGGATACCAATGCCGCGTATCTGAAGCTGGCCGGCGCGATCTCCGAGAGTTTCCCGCGGATTCGGGTGCGCGGCGATGAGCAGCGATAAAGCGAAAGAGGCAGGACAGCAAGATGGTTGATGCTAGAGACGCCCAGCGGGTTCTTGACGCTGGTGTGCTCTCGCTTCCTATCCCAATCGACCGTCTGATAGCCGATCGCAACGTTGTACTTCGCAATGATGGCGAAGTGATCTGATATGGCTGACTCGCAAGACAACACTCCCAATTCGCCGCCGCCGAGCGGCCCGTGGCGCGAGCCCGTCGCTGACGGGCTGGGCGGCGGGGACACCAAGGGCAATCCGTTCCGCCGGTCCAAGAACCCGAACAACCAGGAATTCGTGCCGCCCAGCGCCGATTACTTTCCCCAACCGACGCTCAAGCCACCGTCTCCGCTGCCGAAGACTCCCAAACTCTCACGGCGCCAACGGAACCACCAGCGTCCGATGAATCCGATATGGGAACCGGATCCGCTGAGCGCGTACGGCATGCCGCAGTACCAGAACCCGGCGCCTCAAGCTCCGCCTCGGCAGGGGGCGCCGCAGCCTCCGCCACAGGGATACGGTGCGCCGGCCCAGCGGCCCCCGCAGAACTACTACGGGCCGCCGCCACAGAACTATCACGCACCCCCGGCGCCCTCCGCCCCACCGCCGGGGCCGCCGGCTCCGGCGGAACCCGTCACGCCCGCTGCGCCCCCTCCTAACCCGGAGTGGGCAAGTCAGCTGCCTGCTTGGCCCACCTCTGCGGTGATGCCGGAGTCTTCGGTCGGAGCGCCTCCTACCGAACAGTCTCAGGTCCGCAGTGAGGAAGAGGCGCCCAGGGACGAAGCACCTGACGTCGAGGTGCCCCCGCTCCCGCCCGTTGTGCCGGCACCCGCGCCACAGATCAGGCCCGATGATGCGTCCTCGATGATTCCGGAGGGCAAGACACCGTGGGGTGGGCAAGTACCCCAAACACCTTCCGCACCAACGCCACCCGCGCCATCGTGGGCACCGGCCCCACCCCTGCCTCCAGCCCCGGTGGCCCCTCCGGCGGCATATCCTCGAGCGGACTGGAACGTGTCGGCCGCGCCACAGCAGGCCCCCTTTGTTCCCGGTCAGACACCGTTCACGGCTGCCCGCCCCGAAGCGCCCGTGTACCGGCCGCCGCAGCCCCCGCAACCATCACGACCGCAGGGGCCCAGCCACGACCAGCTTGGTCTCATCAGGTCAGTCAAGCCGCTGCCGAGAAGCGGGTGGCGCAAGGCCGTTCACCGACTCTCGGGTGGCGCGATCAACCCCGGCGAGTCGTCGGACGAGTCGCATCGCAGCGAGTTGATCGACCGAATCAACCTGCCCGTCCGCGGTGACTACCGAATCGCCGTGTTGTCCTTGAAGGGCGGCGTGGGCAAGACCACCACCACGTTCTCGTTGGGTGCCACCTTCGCCTCGCTGCGCGGTGACCGTGTGATCGCCGTCGACGCGAACCCGGACTTCGGGACGCTTGCTCAACGCGGCCCGGATGAGACACGTTCCACCGCGCGAGACCTGTTGCGCGATCCTGATATTCACCGATACTCCGACGTACGCAGGCACACGTCGCAGAGCGCGAGCCGCCTAGAGGTGCTGGCCTCCGAACGCGATCCGGCGGCCTCCGAGCTGTTCTCCGAAGCCGACTATTTGGCCGTGATGCGGATCCTGCAGCGGTTCTACAACATCATCCTGACCGACTGCGGTACCGGACTCATGCACTCGGCGATGGCCGGTGTGCTCGGTGAGGCCAATGCCATTGTGTTGGTGACCTCGCCGGCCATCGACGGTGCGCGCAGCGCTCTTGCGACCCTGGATTGGCTTGATCACCACGGGTATTCGCACCTGGTGCGGCAATCTGTGGTGGCCATCAGCTCGTCGCGGCCGGGTGCTTCCTCGATCGACCTCGAACAGCTGAGCCGGCATTTCCTCACGCGGGCCAGGGCGGTGCACATCGTCCCGTTCGACAACCATCTGTCGGAGGGGTCGGAGATCTCGCTGGATCTGATGGGTAAGAAGACCCGGCTGGCGTTCATGGAACTGGCGGCCTCGGTGGCCGATGGCTTCTACGAGGGCGGAAACACCCGGCAGACCAGCTGGGGCTAGCGCTCCAGTTCGTCGGTCGTCATCAGGTCGTCGCGAACGCTGCGTTCGTGATAGGCCAGCCGTGCAACCCGATGCGCGACGACGGGGGCGGTGATGATGGTGAACAGCCCGGTGAGCACGATCATGCTGACGTCGGCGTGACCGCGCAGCCGCAGCGCGGCACCCGCCAGAACCAGCAGCAGTCCCAACACCTGAGGCTTGGAGGCGGCGTGCATGCGGGCCAACGTGTCAGGAAATCGCACCACGCCGATCGCGGCGGTCAGGGCCAGCGCGGAACCGAGTAACACCAGCGCACCCGAGATGCCGTCGAGAAGAGTGTTCATCGCGGTTGCCTCCTCTCGTCGCGTGGGTCGATCGCGGTGTCGGGTACGCGGAATCGTGTCACGCTCACCGAGCCGAGGAAACTGATGAGAGACAGCGCGACCATCCCGTACAGCACAGTGGAATCCAGGCTGTAGGCCGCCCATGCGGCCAGCGTGCACATGGTGACGGCCACCAGGGTGTCCACGGCGACAAGCCTGTCGAGTGTGTTGGGGCCGGCGAGCAGCCGGTATGTGGTGATGGTCGCCGCGGCGATGAGCAGCACGGCCGCGATGTGCCATACGACGTTCACAGTCCCTCCCTCATCTCGGACTCGGTGGTGTCATCGTCGGGATGCCAATCGGCGTCCCGTTCGAAGGCTGCGATGAAAAGTCTTTCCAGTTGCCGCAGTTGGGCGTAGAAAGTCGCCACAGCCTTGGGCGAGCCCACATCCAGCACGTGCACGTACGCCAGCCGGCGCTCCTGGTCTATTTCCAGGACCACCGATCCCGGGATGATGGTCAGGGTGTTGAGCAGAAGCGCCATCACCAAGTCGGACTTCACCGAAAGCTGGGCGCGCAGTACGGCACTCAACGGTGGCGCGCCCGGCCTGATCGCCAACCACGCCACCTGCAGACTGGACAGCACCATGTAGTACGCGACCGTGAAGGCGAGCCGGATCATCGAACCGACATGCAGGCGGCCCTCCACCGGCAGCCGGGGCATCGGTAGCAGCACCGTGATGACCAGTGCCACCAGCAGCCCGGTAACGGTGTTGGCGACGGAGAAGTTTCCCCACAGCATCGTCCATACCAGCATGAGCCACACCAAAATCCAGATGCGCAAGACAATTTCGCGAGGGCCGTACATCGTGAGGCTTTTCATCGAGGGCCACCCCCGAGGACCGCGCTGATGTATACCGCACGGTCACGGACCTCGGCGGCAGCACGATCACTCATGCCGATGATCGGACCGGCGAATATGGTCAGCGCCACCCCGACCGCGATCAAACCCAATGTGGGTGCCAACATGCCGGCCGGCATCCGGCCCACGTCGGCGCGGTCTACAAACGCGACTTCTTCTCCGTCATCGAGAAGCGCGGACGGTGTCGCCGCGGCGAGATCGCCCTCCGGTGCGTCGGCGCGCGGCCGCCAGAACGCCTTGGTCCACACCCGTGCCACCGCATACAGGGTCAGCAGGCTCGTGATGGTGCCCCCGGCCACCAAGGTCCAGGCCAGCACCGAGCCCTGTAGCGACCCTGCCTCCAGTAATGCAACCTTGCCGATGAACCCCGAGAACGGCGGTATGCCACCGAGGTTCAAGGCCGGCACCACGAACGCGAAGGCCAGTAGCGGACTGGCGGCCGCTAGACCACCCAGGCGATTCAGCGATGACGCCCCTGCCTGGCGCTCAATGAGTCCCACCACGAGGAACAACGTTGTCTGCACGATGATGTGGTGTGCCACATAGTAAATAGCGCCGGACATGCCGAGCTCGTTGGACAGCGCGATGCCGAAGATCATGTACCCGATATGGCTGACCAGGGTAAAGGACAGCAGTCGTTTGATGTCACTCTGCGCGATGGCGCCCAGGATGCCGACGATCATGGTCAGCAGCGCGGCCACCAGCAGTACCGTGTTCAGAACTCCACCCGGGAAGAGCAGCGAATGTGCGCGAATGATGGCGTACACACCCACTTTGGTGAGCAAGCCCGCGAAGACCGCGGTCACGGGTGCGGGCGCGGTGGGGTAGGAGTCGGGTAGCCACGTCGACAGCGGGAAGACCGCCGCCTTGATGGCGAAGGCCACCAACAACACCGCGAAGATCGCCATCCGGGTACCCGACGGTATACCGTCTGCGCGGATTGCGATTTCGGCCATATTCAATGTTCCGGTTGCCGCGTAGACGAACGCGATGCCCAGCAGGAAGACCACCGAGGACATCATCGAGACCATCACGTACGAGATACCCGCCCGCACCCGGTCACCGCTGGCACCGATGGTCAGGAGCACGAAGCTGGCGGCCAGCAGTACCTCGAAACCGACATACAGGTTGAACAGGTCGCCGGCCAGGAAGGCATTGCAGACACCTGCGGACAGCGCCAGGTATGTGGGCATGAAGATCGACACCGGCTGGCGCTCGTCACCGTCCCGAATACCCTGCGCCGCCGCGTACAGCACCACCGCGAGCAACACGATGGCCGAGACCACCAGCATCAATGCCGAAAGCCGGTCCACCACAAGGGTGATTCCGAGCGGCCCCAGTTTCTCCTCGGTAGGCCCCCAGCCTCCGACCGCCAGTGCGAAGGTGCCGTTGCGATCTGCCAGGTAGAGCAGTACCGCGCAGACTCCGAGCACCGTGGTCAATGCCGTGACGGTGATCAGCAGTTGCAGTCGTGGGCGACGGCCCGCGATCAGCGTTAACGCTGCCGCGGCGGTCGGCACGAGGACCGGGAGCGGGGTCAGAACAGCCATGGCGTTCATGACTTCTCACCCGCCGGAAGCGCGTCGAGTTCGGAAGGCGAGTCCTCGTCGCCGGATTCGGGCGCCTCGTGGTGCTCTTCCCTGCCGTCGGTGACGGGTTCAAGTGGTTCCTGGGCGACGCGCGCGTCCTCGGCGTCGTCATCGACGACGTCATCGGCTTCCAACGTGAACATGCGATAGATCAGGGCGAGAGTGAATGCGGCAACACCCATGGTGATGACGATCGCGGTGAGGATCATGCCCTGGGCCAACGGATCTGCCATAGAGGTCCGCCCCGCGGACTCGCGTCCGATGATCGGTGGATTACCGGACGGGCCGCCCACGGTGAGGATCAGCAGGTTCACCGCGTTGCCGACGAGAAGCAGACCCAACACCATGCGCGTCAGGTTGCGTTCGAGCATCAGGTACACGCCGCATGCGGTGAGCGCGCCGATGATGATGAGTAGTCCGAGATTGGTCATGACGCGCGCACCCCTGCCCGGGCCCGTGGAGACTCTTCGAGCTCCACATCCAAGCGTGCGCCCAGGCTGCGCAGCACATCGAGTACCAGACCGACGACCACCAGGTATACGCCCAGATCGAAGAACAGCGCCGTCACGATCTTGACGTGCCCAAATCCAAGCACATCGAATTGGATTGTGGCCGAAGACAGCACCGGGGCCCCCAGCAAGATCGAAGCCAATGCCGTCCCGCCGGAAAATGCCAGCCCGAGCCCGAGGATCTTGCCTGCGTCGAATGGCAGTGTCTCGCCCAGCTCATACCGCCCACCGGCGAGATAGCGCAGTACGAGAGCCAGACCGGCCGTGAGGCCACCGGCGAATCCACCGCCCGGAACGTTGTGTCCGGCGAAGAAGAAGTAGAACGACAACACCATGACCAGCGGGAAGATGAGCCGTGTCGCGACTTCCAGGACCAACGATCGGTGCTTGGGGTCGCGCAGTTCGCTCCCGCGCAACCAGACGCTGGAGGCCACCACCACATCCGGTTGACCCGCCGCGTCCCCGACCCGGGGAGCTCTCCCGAAACGCCGGTGCCGGAACATCAGCGAAGCCACGCCCGTCGCGGCAACCAGCAGTACCGAGATCTCGCCGAGGGTGTCCCAGGCACGGATATCCACCAGCAGCACGTTCACCGTGTTGGCGCCGTGCCCGCGCTGGTATGCCGCCTCAGGGAGCAGGTCGGCGATCGGGCGATCACGTCGCGCCGCCATCGCGTACACCCCTAGCGCCGTCACGGTGCATCCGACCGCAATCGCGAGCACGGCACGGGGCAGCCGGAATCTGTTGGCCTGCTCCGCATCCGACTCGGCGGGTAGGGCGCGCAACACCAACACGAAAATGACGAGGGTCAGGGTCTCGACGAGGAACTGCGTCAGCGCCAGATCTGGCGCCCCGTGTAGTGCGAAGATAACGCCTGTTCCGTAGCCAGTGATGCCGACGAGCAGCACCGCCGCCAGACGGTTGCGCATGACGGCGGCGCCGATGGCGGCGGCAAGCATCAGTAACCCGACCACCCCCTGCAGCGGCGAATCCCACAGTTTGAGGTGCGGCTCGTCGCGGGCTCCGAGTGCCAGCACAATGGTCGGCAGTGTCACCAGGGTCACCAGAATGGTGGCCTGGGTGAACGGGATCGAGCCTCGTTGCGTCAGTGCGGTCAGCCGCTGGGACAGCACATCGGCACCGCGCAGAACGGCGTCGTAGCCGCGGTCGGCATTACCCAGTGGGTTGACGGCGAGCCGGGCCTTGCGCAGGCGTCCCCGCGAGAAGAACGCGAAGATACCGACCGCGAACGCGATCGCGGTAAGCAGCAGCGGTACGCCGAAGCCCTCCCAGATCGCGATATGCGCGTCGACAGGATTGGCATAGCTGCCCAGCGCCCAGTTGAGCCAGTCGGGCAGTATCCCGGCCGCGATGCTTGCCACCGACAGCACGGCGGGTGCCACCAGGAAGGCAGGCGCCGGAGCGTGCATCCCCTGTACGCGGGCGCTTGGCTCGGGTAAACCCTTGCGTGCGAATGCTCCCCAGATGAATCGCATGCTGTACGTGATGGTGAACATGGATCCGACGACTATCCCCGCCAGCACCCAGGGGGCGGACGAACCGAGCACCTGACTGTGCAGCACCGTCGCGAAGGCCAGCTCCTTACCGACAAATCCGAGGGTCAGTGGCACCCCCGCCATGCTCGCAGCGGCCAGCCCGGCAATCACGAGTAGAGACGGTTCGCGTCTTCCGAGCCACGCCAACTTGCGGATATCGCGAGTCCCGACGGTGTGGTCGATGATTCCCACCACCATGAACAGTGCGGCCTTGAACAGGGCGTGCGCGCACAGCATGACCAGCCCGGCCAACAGGATGTCGGGATCACCGGTGCCCGTGAGCACCACCAGGAATCCGAGTTGGCTCACCGTGCCGAAGGCCAGGATCAGCTTGAGGTCGTACTCGCGCAGGGCGCGCCAGCCCGCCAGGATCATGGTGGCGATGCCCAACACCAGCACGACGGGCCGCCACGGTGTCGCCTCGGCGAACCCGGGCGACATACGGGCCACCAGATAGATACCGGCCTTCACCATGGCCGCGGCATGGAGATAGGCGCTGACAGGGGTTGGTGCGGCCATGGCGCCGGGAAGCCAAAAGTGCAGGGGGACAATGGCGGACTTGCTCAGGGCGCCGATCAGTATCAGCACCAGACCGACGCTGGCGGCCATACCCGATGGCGGGTCTGCGATGAGGTCGGAGAGCAGGAAGCTTCCGCCGACATGGCCGAGCACGATGATCCCGACCAGCATCGCCAGTCCACCAGCAGTGGTCACCAGCAGTGCCTGTACCGCCGCGCGGCGACTCGCGAGCCGTTCTGCGTAGTGACCCACCAAGAGGAAGGACAGCACGGTCGTCAGTTCCCAGAAGATGTACAGCAGCAGCAGGTTGTCGCTTATCACCAGACCGAACATGGCCCCGGAGAAGGCCACCAGCTCGGCAGCGAAACTCGGAAGCCGTGGCTCGGTGTGCCCGTCACGATGCCGGAAGTAGCTCGCGCAATAGAACAGCACCAGTGACCCGATGCCGAGCACCAGCACGCTCATGATCGCGGCCAGCGAGTCGAAGCGCAGACAGATGTCCATCGCCAGCTCGGGCACCCAGGGGATGTCGATACGGGTGTCCGCCCCGGCGGCAGGCCATCTTGCCAATACCCAGATCAGCGAACCCAAAGGGACCAGGGCAAGAGGGTAGAACGCCAGTCGACCAACGCGCGCCACAAGTAGCGGCGCCATCGCGGCGGCAAGTGCGTGGGCAAGCAGAATGGCAAGCAAAGGCACTCCCGTCTATCGGTTGTTGGGCGGGGTGTCGTGCTGCCTAGTTTACGGGGCGCTCGTCGATTGGCGCGACGCAACCCTTTTCAGCGGTTGTCAGCAAACGCGCGCAGGGATGCTACCTGCACGGGATCCAGCGACGGACGTACTGTGGCCCGCGCGGTTTCGATATCGGCGACTGTCACATCGGCGGCGTCGATGGATCGCCGCATGGCCGCCATCGCGGCCTCGCGCAGCAGCGCCGCACAGTCGGCGGCCGAGAAGCCCTCCAGGCCAGCCGCGAGCGCGTCCAGATCTACATCGGCGTCCAGCGGTACCGCCCGCGCGGCCGTCTTGAGAATGTCTTTGCGGGCCTGAGCATCCGGTGGCTCGACGAACACCAGGCGTTCCATCCGGCCTGGACGCAGCAGCGCCGGGTCGATGAGCTCGGGCCGGTTGGTGGCGCCGAGCACCACCACATCGCGCAGCGGTTCCACCCCATCCAGTTCGGTCAGCAGGGCCGCCACCACGCGATCGGTGACACCCGAGTCGAAGCTCTGCCCGCGCCTCGGCGCCAGTGCGTCCACCTCGTCCAGGAAGACCAGTGATGGCGCCGAATCGCGCGCACGCCGAAACAGCTCGCGCACCGCCTGCTCGGAGGCGCCGACCCACTTGTCCATCAGCTCGGCGCCCTTGACCGCGTGCACCGACAACCGTCCGGAGCTAGCCAGCGCCCGCACCACGAAGGTCTTTCCGCAGCCGGGCGGTCCATACAGCAGTACCCCACGGGGCGGGTCCACGCCGAGGCGTTCGAAAGTGTCCGGATGCTGCAACGGCCACAGGACAGCCTCTGTCAGAGCCTGTTTGGTGGCCACCATGTCGCCGACGTCGTCGAGAGTTATCGACCCGACGGCCACTTCCTCAGTGCTGGAACGGGACAGCGGTCGGATCACCGACAGGGCACCGACAAGATCTTCCTGGGTCAGCGCGGGGGCGCTGGCCTTCTCGCTGGCCCGTGCCGCTGCCCGCAATGCGGCTTCGCGGACCAGCGCGGCCAGATCGGCCACCACAAAACCCGGTGTTCGCGCGGCGATCTCGTCGAGCTGTAGGTCCTGCGCCGGCACCTTCGTCAAGAGGACTTCCAGCAGTGACTTACGGGTAGCGGCGTCGGGCAGGCTCAGGCCCAGCTCACGGTCGCACAGCTCGGGAGCGCGCAGGCGCACGTCGATGGCGTCGGGATGTGCGGTCGTTGCGATGAAGGCAACGCCGGAAGTGGCTACCGCTGAACGTAGTTCGGCGAGGATGAGTGTCGCCACGGGTTCTGCGGTGGCCGGCAGCAGCGCGTCGATATCGGAGATCAGCAAGACGCCGCCAGACTGCCGGATCCGGCTCACGGCCTCCCGTATCGCGGTGAGACGTCCTTCCGCGGTGGTGGCACCCACTTCCGGCCCGTCCAGCTCGACGAGCGTGCGCGGCGCACAGACCGCGCGCGCCAGCGTCGTCTTGCCGACGCCCGCCGGGCCAGATATCAGCACGCCCAGATTCGGCTGTGCGCCCAGTGTTTTCAGCAGGGCGGGTTCATCGAGGGCGAGTTTGAGCCACTCGGTGAGCCGGGTCGCCTGCGCCCGGGAGCCCTTGAGGTCCTCCACGGATATCGGGGCGGGGGGCTCGGGCGACGGAGCCACAGCGGCGACGGCTTCGGCAGGCAGAGCCGTCTGTTGCGCATTGGGGCTCAACGGGTTTGTGCCCTGCCAGCTGACAAGAGAATTGGGTTGCACGCTGACCGGACCGGCCGGATCGACCGCCGTCACCGTGAGCAACTCGGAGGTCCAGGTTATCCCCACCGACCGGGCCAGCGTCGTCGTAGCCTCCGACGTGGACGTGCCAGGTCCGAGGTCCCGTGGCAGCAGCGACACGGTATCCCCAACGGTCATGACCTTGCCCAGTAGCGCCAGCCGAAGAGTCGCGGACGAAACAGATTGGGTGGCAAGAGAAGAACCGCTGACGCTGACCGACCGTGCGCCATACACCGTTACGGGGGAGACGATGACCGACGCATCCTCGCGCAACCCCGCGTTGGACAGCGTGACGTCGTCGAGCAGGGCGGTGCCGGCCGGAACTGAGCGCGGTGCGACCCCGACGACAGCCGCCGTTGTTCGTGATCCGGTCAGCGAAATCGCATCCCACTCCCGGATACCCAGGGCTGCAATCGCTTCTGGATGCAATCGGACGACACCGCGCCGCGAGTCGACGGCCGAAGTGTTGAGGCGGGCGGTGAGAGTCAGTGACGGGCCATTGGGGCCAAGAGCATCGGGATGTTCGCTCATGCGTACCTAGCGTGGCCCACCGGGCCGGCGCAACCCCAGACGCTCCGCTGTGCGCCGCTTGGGGAGTGCGGCGTGCCGGAAGGCGCGCCGCTGGTCCCGGCGCTGATCGCGGCGTAGATCCCGTCGCTCCTTGGGTTTGGCGTCCCACGACTCGGGTCGGGCCGCCACCCAGCGCTGACTGCGCCAGGCGAACGGGATATGGGCAAGGTAGACAACGATCAGAATCAGCAGCAGTACGTATGGGTATTGCAGCAGTCCGGCGGCGGCCACCGTCACCAGCGCGAGCAGCAGGACCACCATGCGGGGCGGCACGGAGACGGATTTCATGGCCGCGGTGGGGATCTGGCTAACGATGAGCATGGATACGAACACCATCCATGCGCATATCGCCCATACCGACGACCACCATCCGTCGCCGAATTGCAGCAAGGCCGCCAGCGGGGCCAGCACCATCAGCGCGCCCGCGGGGGAGGGCACTCCGACGAAATACTCCTTGGTGAACGCGGGTTGGGAATCGTCGTCAAGCAATGTGTTGAAGCGAGCCAGCCGCAGCACGATGCACACCGCGTAGAGAAGCGAAAAGACCCATGCTGTCGGGGTATCCGAGAGCATCGAGATGTAGAGCACCACCGCGGGCGCGACACCGAAGTTCACCGCGTCGGCCAGCGAGTCGATCTCCGCGCCCATTCGCGATGTCGCGTCCAAGAGCCGGGCGATCCTGCCGTCGAGACCGTCGAGGATCGCGGCCGCGGCGATCAGGGTCAGCGAGATGTAGGGCTTTCCGTCGAACGCGAACTTGATCGAGGACAGGCCACCGCAGATCGCCAGCACCGTCATCACACTCGGCAGAATCCGGATGTGTACGGGGCGCTTCGAGGACGCGGCTTGGTTCATGACTGAGCCGCTTACGCGTTATCGGTGGAGGACGGCAGCTCGGCCAGCACGGTCTCGGCGCCCACGGCTCGTTGCCCTGGCTGGACAAGAATTTTCGACCCCTCGGGCAGGTAGGTGTCCACCCGGGAACCGAATCGGATCAATCCGTAGGTGTCGCCGATGGACAACTGGTCACCGACCTTGGCGTGGCAGATGATCCGGCGTGCGATGAGTCCGGCGATCTGGACCACCACCACATCGTGCCCGGTGCGAGTACGGATCTGCACGCTGTTGCGTTCGTTGGCAACGCTCGCCTCGGCACGGTCGGCCGACAGGAACTGCCCACTGCGGTGAATGACTGCCGTCGCCTCACCGGCGACGGGGACCCGCTGCACGTGAACATCGAACACCGACAGAAAGATGCTGATGCGGGGGAGAGGCTCGGCGGGCAGCCCCAGTTCCGGCGGAGGTACCGCGCGATCGACCAAGCAGATCTGGCCGTCGGCCGCGGCCACCACCACATCGGCACGGTTGGGTGGGATGCGCGCAGGATGCCGGAAGAATCCGGCGCAAGCGCCCGCGAGCGCCAGCCCGGTTCCGCGAATCCAGCGATTCTTGAACCCAAGTCCCGCCAGTCCCACTCCACCGGCGATGAACGGGAGTCCTGCCGGGTGGATCGGTGGGATCGTCGAGCGGATGAGTTCGACGATATGCGGGATGCCGGAGTCCGGCTCTGAACCTACGGGGCGGGGGCGTCTTGCCACCGGACCATCCTAGTGATGTGGGCATTCAGTTGGGGACGTGGTTCCCCAGACGCCGTTGTCAGGTGGTGCCTTCCGAGGGGTATCAACGAGTCACCTGAGTAGTACACCTTTACGGTGCAGTCGGGTCGTATTCGCTCTTGGGCACCAACGAGTGCGAGTCTCACGCGAAAATCTGTCGTGAAATCCGCGCGAGGCTCGCACTCGAGTTCTCGGTGCTCCGCGGTGACTAGACAATCAACGGCCGTGATCAGCTCAGATTCCACACGCTGACAGTGGTCCCCGCCGCGAGTTCGGTGACATCCTCGGGGATGTCCAGCAGGCAGTTCGAGGCCGCCAGCCATCTCAAATGATGCGATGCGGGAGGTCCGACAGCCGTCACGGTCCCTCTGTCGGCATCCCAGCACCCGCGCCGGAACTGCCGCTTACCCGCGGGCGCGGAGATGGGATCGGTGAGGACGGCCTCGTGGCGCGCCCGCGCGGGCGCCAGCCCCATCGCCGCGCGTAAGGGCTCGCGAATGAACACTTCGAACGACACCAGCGCGCTGACGGGATTGCCGGGCAGGGTGAGCACCGGGACGCCATTGACGTGTCCTGCTCCCTGTGGTTTGCCGGGCTGCATGGCCACCGAGACGAACTGGACACCGGCGTCGGTGAGTGCGTCCTTGACCACCTCATAGGCTCCGGCGCTGACTCCACCGGTGGTGATGACCAGGTCGGCCTGGGCGCCGAATTCGTCGAGTACTGCGAGGAATTGCTCGACATCGTCTGCGACGGTCGGCGCCACCACGGCGTCGGCCCCGGCCTCCTGGACAGCGGCGGCAAGCATGATGGCGTTGGATTCATAGATCTGCCCGGGCTTGAGGTCGGTGCCCGGGGGCACCAACTCGCTGCCGGTGGAGGCGATGACCACCCGCAGGCGCGGATGCACGGTCAGCTCCTCGAGTCCGAGTGCCGCCGCCAGACCCAACGCCGGCGCCATCAGCCGGGTGCCGGCGCTCAGTACGGAGTCGCCAACTCGTACATCCTCGCCTGCGGACCGGATGTGCTGGCCGGCACGGGGTTCTTCGGTGATGGTCACGGTTTCGGTGCCGCCGTCGGTGACTTCGACGGGCACCACCGCGGTGGCACCGGCAGGAAGGGGCGCACCCGTCATGATCCGGTGCGCGGTACCGGGTTTGAGCGTCAGGACGTCGGTGCGCCCGGCCGGGATGTCCTCGGTGACCGGCAGTGTCACCGGATTGGTGGGCGAAGCCCCCGCGAGATCGTCGCGGTGGACCGCATACCCATCCATGGCCGAGTTGTCGAACACCGGCAGATTCAGTGGCGCGATCACGTCGGCGGCCAGGACCAGTCGCTCAGCCGCACCTACCGGCACCCGGACAAGCGCGGGCGCCTGGATCAATCCCGCGACGACTTGCTGGTGTTCGGCGACGGAACGCATCGGCTCATTATTGCCCGACCACCCAGCGCATACCGCACGCAGGGGTTTCGCTGAGTCCGGTGGGTCCGGAATGCCCTCGGCGTGCGCCGCGCACGGCATGGCGGGAAAATAGCGCCATGACCGTCGGCGGAGTGCTCTTCGATATCGACGGGGTCCTGGTGACCTCGTGGGAGCCGATCGACGGCGCCGCGCAGGCCCTCAAGGTGCTGGAGAGTGACGACGTTCGTCGTTGCTTCTTGACGAACACCACCTCGCGTACCCGAGTGCAGATCGCGGAGCTGTTGACCGCAGCGGGCCTGGCAGTGCCTGCCGACGAGGTGATTACTGCCGCCATGCTGACCGCCGATCACGTGATCGCCCAGCACCCCGGCGCCCGGTGCTATCTGCTGAACGACGGGGACATCACCGCCGACATGCCCGGGGTCGACTTCGTCGAATCCCTTTCCGATGATCCCGACGTCATCATTCTTGGTGGGGCCGGTCCGCAGTTCGATCATGTGGCGCTGAGCCGGGTATACGACCTGATGGCTCAGGGAATCCCGGTGGTCGCGATGCATCGCAACGCGGTGTGGAGCACACGCGAGGGATTGCGCGTCGATACCGGTGTGTACCTGGCGGGCATGGAACAGGTTTCGGGGCGCAAGGCGGTCGCTGTCGGCAAGCCCGCCCCGGCGGGATTTCAGCTGGCCGCCGAGCGGATGGGGTGCGAGCCGGATCAAGTCGTGATGGTGGGCGACGACCTGCATGTCGATGTGCTGGCGGCCCAAGTCGTCGGGATGACGGGTGTGCTGGTGCGCACCGGGAAGTTCCGTCAAGACACCCTCGACAGATGGGCTGCCGATCAGTATTCGATGCAACCCGCGTACGTCATCGATTCGATCGCCGATTTGCCGTCCTTGTTGTCGGACCTGTGAGCCAGAATCTGCCTCATGATCGACCACTTCGGTATCAACTGCGCGGACCTGCCGACCGCGGCCGCGTTCTATGACAAGGTGCTCGGGGTTCTCGGGTACACGCGACAGATGGATTTCGGTGTCGCCATCGGGTACGGGACCGCGGGAAAGCCTGACTTTTGGATCGGCGGCGGCGATGCCGCGGGCGGACCCAATCGTGAGATCCACGTTGCCTTCTCTGCCGAGAGCACCGAGAAGGTCGACGAGTTCTTCACGACGGCGACGGGTGAAGGCGCCGAGGCCCTTCATGCGCCGCGGCTATGGCCGGAGTATCACCCGGGTTATTACGGTGCGTTCGTCCGCGACCCTGACGGCAACAACGTCGAGGCGGTGTTTCACGGGGCGGCGCCCGCCTAAGGGCCGGCACTGACAATCGGCGCCGACGCGCTGGCCGGTTCCCGGGCTGGCGATGCGGGTTTGACGGGTGCCGCGCCGGCGGGCATGACGATCGGAGGCGGTGCGGTGCCCTGTTGACCGTCGGAATCGGTGTCCGAGTCGGGTTCGGGTGGCCAGTCCACACTCGTCGGGGGCCAAGTCTCAGCCTTGTCGCCGCCGGTCGCGGCGGCTGGGGGCGCACATCCTTGCGCTGCGCCGAAGTCGCCGGGGCTGCAGTTGTCCGCCTGTGCCACGGATGCCGGACCGACAATGAGGCTTGCGCACAGGGTGGTGGCGATGATCAGCCGTGCCATTCGGTGGCGTTGTGGTCGCGCGTGGGTAGGGCTCATAGCGAAAGAATGTCCCCGTACACGTTCACGCTGTCGTCGGACTTGTCGGTGTCGATCAGCGCCGTCGTGAAGAACCGGATGGAGACCGGTCCGCCGCAGGCGTCGACTTTCACGTGGGCGTCGTGAACCACGATTTCGCCGGTGCGTCCTTTGAGGGCCTTCTTGCCCAGCACGATGTTCTTGATCGTCCCCGGAAGCAGATTGACCGAGATGCTCCCGTTGACTTCCGCGTAAGGGCCGACCATAGCCAGCAGATTGCTGCCGCCGGAGAAGCCGGGACTGACTCCCGCGTCCGCGCCGACGTCGACGCTTCCGCCCTCGCTGAGGTCGATCTGGCAGCCCAGCTGCAACCCCATGACGAGGGTTCCGGAGTTGACCGGAACCGCGCCGTTACCGTCGATGCTGGCGAGGGCCTTGCCGGTGACAAACCCCTCTCGTGTGAACGCAGTGGCGGCCATGTTTGGCACAGAGTTGATAGTCATCCGCGACAGCGCAGCACTCAGATGCCAGCCGTCGTCGGTATCGGCAGACTGGCTGACGTCGGCGACCGGCAGCGGGTCTGCCGCAGCCACTCCCATGCCCGAGCACAGAAGTGAAATTACAAGGGTGGCAACAGAAGTAAGTTTGCGCACGGACCCGCCTTACATGCAGTAGGTGGCCAAGCTCAGTGATCCGGCGATGAGCGTATTGACCCCTGCTGTGGGATTCCTGGTATCGAACACCGGGAGAACTGTGAATAAGCAGGCTGGGCAGCGCGATGGATCTGGGGCAGGATGCGTGTGTGACCGCACATTGGAGCACTGCCGACATTCCCGACCAGACGGGACGCGTCGCCATCATCACCGGTGCCAACACCGGACTGGGCCTGGAGACCGCCCGCGCGTTGGCGGCCGCGGGGGCACAGGTAGTTCTTGCGGTCCGCGATCTGGACAAGGGTGCTGCCGCTGTCGAAGAGATCGGGAAGACCACGCCCGCAGGCAACCTGGCGCTGCAGCGCCTGGATCTATCTTCCCTCTCGGATATCCGTTCTGCTGCTGAACAATTGGGTGATCAATACCCACAGATCGATCTGCTCATCAATAACGCCGGGGTGATGTATCCGCCGAAGGGCAACACCGCGGACGGTTTCGAGCTGCAGTTCGGCACCAACCATCTGGGCCATTTCGCCCTCACCGCCCTGCTGCTGGAGAACCTGACGACGGTGCGTGGCTCCCGCGTCGTAACCGTCAGCAGTAACGGTCATAAGTTCAGAGCCGCAATACATTTCGATGACTTACAGTGGGAACGCGACTACAGCCGGGTGGGGGCATATGCTCAGTCGAAGCTGGCCAATCTGTTGTTCACCTACGAGCTGCAGCGGCGCCTCCAGGCCGCGGGGGCGGAGACGGTGGCGTTGGCGGCACATCCCGGTGCGTCGGGTACCGAGTTGATGCGTCACATCACCTTCGGTCCGGAGGCGCTCAGTGCGGCGGCGTTGAAACTCGCCCAGAGTCCGGCCATGGGCGCCTTGCCCAGTCTGCGTGCCGCTACGGACCCCACCGCCGTTGGTGGCCAGTACTACGGGCCCTCGGGCTTTGGTGAGTTTCGTGGGTATCCCAAGGTGGTCAAGTCCACCAGGCAGTCACACGATCAGGCTCTGCAACAACGGCTTTGGTCTGTCTCGGAAGAGTTGACTGGAGTGAATTTCCCCGTCTAAGCCGTTCCTGTCGACTTTCGGTGTCGCTGAGCGAGAAAATCACACGCTAAGCCGACACTCGGAGGTTTAGAGCTCCCGATGCAGGGTGCGCACGGCGACGATGCGTTCCTTGAGCTGATCGCGGGTGGCCGCGGCCACCGGGGGGCCTCCGCACCGCCTGCGCAGCTCGTTGTGAATCCAGCCGTGCGGTTTACCCGACTTGAAGTGCGTGGCCGACACCAAGGCGTTGAGCTCGCGACGCAGTTCGCGCAGTTGACCGTGTGTCGAAGTGATTTCCGGGGGTACCTCGCCGGAAGCGGTGCGCTTCGTTAGCTGCTCTTCTTGCCTGCGCCGCAACAGATCTCGCATCTGATTTGGATCGAGCAGGCCGGGAATACCAAGGTACTCGGCTTCCTCCTCGCTGCCCGCTGGCGTCGCGGTGCCAAAGGAGGCTCCGTCGAAGATCACCTGATCCAGTTCGGCACTGGCACTGAGCGATTCGAAGCCCTTCTCTTCCTCGCCCGGCTCGGTGCGCTTGCGCTCCACCGGCTCCTCATCGCCCATCGGCTCGCGGTGTGGTTTACCGAGTACGTGATTGCGCTGCTCTTCCAGCAGACTGGCGAGTTCCAGCAGTGTCGGCACCGAGGGCAGGAAGATGCTGGCCGTCTCACCTTGTGTTCGGGAGCGCACATACCGACCAATCGCCTGGGCGAAGAACAGCGGCGTCGAGGCGCTTGTCGCGTACACGCCGACGGCAAGGCGCGGCACGTCGACGCCCTCGGACACCATGCGCACCGCGACCATCCACTCGCTGGTGCTGTTGGAGAACTGCGCGATGCGATCCGAGGACTTCGGGTCGTCCGAGAGCACCACCGTGGGTTCCGATCCGGTGATGTTGGTCAGTAGTTTCGCGTAGGCGCGGGCCGCCTTCTGATCGGAGGCGATGATCATGGCGCCGGCATCGGTCATCCCGCCATTGCGCTTCTGCTGCAGCCGCGCGTGGGCGGCGCGCAGCACCGCGGGTATCCATTCGCCATTGGGATCCAAGGTGGTGCGCCATGCGCGCGCAGTCTGCTCGGCGGTGAGTGGTTCGCCGAGGCGAGCGGCATGTTCCTCGCCGGCACTGTCACGCCAACGGGCCTCTCCCGAGTACGCCATGAACACCACGGGACGCACCACGCCGTCGGCCAGCGCCTCGGAGTAGCCGTAGGTGTGGTCGGCTTGCGAGCGCTGGAAGCCCGCGCCGTCGGGCTCGTAGTTGATGAATGGGATCGGGCTGTCGTCACTGCGGAACGGGGTTCCGGTCAAGGAGAGGCGCCGCGTCGCGTCGTCGAAGGCTTCGCGGACCGCTTCACCCCAGCTCTTGGCATCTCCGGCGTGGTGGATCTCGTCGAAGATCACCAACGTACGGTGGTTCTCCGTGCGGACCCGGTGCCGGGTGGGGTGACTTGCCACCTGCGCATAGGTGACGACGACTCCGTGATACTCCGAGGAGTTCTGTGCGTCCGAGTTGCTGAATCTCGGGTCCAGAGACAGCCCGAAGGAAGTGGCCGACTGAGCCCACTGGACCTTGAGGTGTTCGGTCGGCACCACCACGGTGATCTTGTCGACCGTACCGTCGGCCAGCAGCTCGGTAGCAATGCGCAGGGCAAACCTTGTTTTCCCTGATCCCGGGGTCGCGACCGCCAGGAAATCTCGGGGCTTGGCGGCCAAATACCGCACTAATGCCCTACGCTGCCAGCCCCGCAATGTATGGGTGCTGGGCGCCTCTACAGCCCGCACCCGTCAGACTCCTCACTGATTGGACTGCAGACTAGCGCAACGGATTACGGGAGTGCATCCCGACGGGCGTGGCGGGCACCGCGTGTCGTGTCACCAGAGTGACAGTCGGCGACAATCAGCACAGTGCCCGCCTCTTTCCGTTCAGCTCACTTCACCGGGAAGATCACGTCGGTGAGTTCTTCAGATACCGACCACAAGCGTCGCTGCAAATTGAGGTCATAGGATTGCTCGCTTGATGCGACGACCTTCGGGTTACCGCGTTGTTCGCCGAATCCATCCGGTCCGTAGTACTGCCCGCCCAGGGCTGCAGGGTCGGTGGCGGCCCGCAACGTGGGCAGCGCACCCATATCCGCGCCCTGAGTGAGCAGCGGCGCGACCACGTTGAACACGGCCCGCACCCACAGCGGAGAGTTGCGGGCCAGCTCGGTGTTGGAGCCGCCGGGGTGCGCCGCCAGGGCGGCCGTATTGGTGCCTGCCAGGCGCCGCTGCAGTTCGTAGGTGAACAACAGATTGGCCAGCTTCGATTGTCCATAGGCCGCGACCCTGTTGTAGTCGCGTTCCCATTGCAGGTCATCGAAGTGGATCCCGGCGCGAATGCGGTGCCCGATGCTGGAGACGGTCACCACACGTGAACCCTCGACAGGTAGCAGGTGATCCAGGAGCAGGCCGGTGAATGCGTAGTGCCCCAGGTGATTGGTGCCGAACTGCAGCTCGAAGCCATCGGCGGTGGTGGATTTCTCGGTCCACATGACCCCGGCGTTGTTGATCAGCAGGTCGATCTTGTCGTAGCGCGACTTGAGCTCGTCACTGGCCCGGCGTACGGACTCCAGCGAGGAAAGGTCCAACGGCTGCAGGGTCACGTCGGCGTTCGTGTGGGCCGCGGTGATCGCGTCGGCCGCTGCCTTTCCCTTCTCCGTATTGCGCACCGCGAGCACAACGTGGGCGCCGTGCGCGGCGAGCGCCTTGGCGGTCTCCAGTCCGAGGCCGGTGTTGGCACCGGTGATGATCGCGATGCGACCGGTCTGATCGGGGATGTCGGTGGTATTCCATTTGGTCATGGGGGCTCCTTGGGTAGTATCTTCAGTAACCGGGGCGGCTACTCCGCTTACGAATATACGGAACGCGCGCCCCGTTTTGTCAAGGCGTGTTGGAACCTTGAGGAGTGTGAGATGGATCAACCTGCCCGGCCCTTGCGTGCTGACGCCGCCCGCAACCGTGCGCGGGTCCTTGAGGTTGCCTATCAAACGTTTGCCGAGGAGGGCCTCGGTGTCCCGATCGACGAGATCGCGCGGCGCGCGGGAGTGGGTGCCGGGACCGTCTACCGGCATTTTCCGGCCAAGGAGGATCTGTATCGCGCCGTCGCGGAAGACCGGATGAGCACGGTGATCGGTAAGGGGCGCGAGCTACTGGAGTCGGCCGATCCGGGTGAGGCGCTGTTCGGATTCCTGCGCGTGATGGTCGAGTGGGGTGGGACCGATCAGGGATTGGTGGATGCCCTGGCCGGCGCGGGTGTCAGTGTCGAAGCTCTTATCCCTCAGATCGAGGAATCCTTCTACGCGGTCCTGGGTGATTTGGTGAAGGCCGCACAGCAGGCGGGCACGGCGCGCTCCGATATCGGCGTGCACGAGGTAAAGGCGCTCCTGGTGGGGTGCCAGGCCATGCAGAGCTACAACAAAGAGGTCTCGCAGCAGGTCACCGACGTTGTCTTCGACGGGCTACGGCCGCGTCGTTAGGCGCGTCATAGGTAGGGCCGTGTTCGCGGCTCAGCGTTGCCGCTCCCGAAAACCGGCGAGCAGTCTCTCTCGCAGCGCCGCGCTGGGGCCGTCCTGCGGGATCTGGCTCAAGATCGACACGGTGGATTTGTACTGGTTCAGGTAGTTCACGCATCCGTCGCACTCCAACAGGTGTGCCTCGAGCTTCGCGCGCTTGACCGGTGATAGTGAATTGTCGAGGTACTCCGTGATCAGCTCGACGAGTTCGTCGCAGTTCATTCAACTCACGTCCTTCATGTAGTCCTCAAGCCCTTGACGAACCGCCGCCCGTCCGCGATGCAGGAGTACACGCTGGTTGGCCGAGGTGATTCCCAGGTGTTCGGCGACCTCCTTCGAATCGAGTCCCAGTAGGTCCCGCATCGTCACCACCACGCGCTGCGTCTCCGGCAGCCCGTCGAGTTGCAGAACTACGTGGGCGAGCAGCTCCTCGGAGAGCACTAGGTTCTCCGGCGTCTCGGGAAACGAATGCGGGGCGGCGTCGTCGCGCCAGTGGCCCACCCACTCGCCGGTGTCCTGGAAACGGCCCGGGTCGACGGTCCCTCCGGTAAATGCCGCGATGGCCTTCGCGGTATCGCGACGTTCGCGGATTCCCCGTTCCTTGGCGATGTTGATCAGGATCGTGAACAGCCAGGTGCGCAGTGTTGATCGACCTTCGAATGCGTCGATCCCCTTGCACAATGCGAGCCAGGCCTCCTGCACCACCTCTTCGGCGATCTCGCGGCTTCTCACGTAGCTGCGCGCAAGCTGCAGCATCGCGGGCGTGTGTGCGTCCACCACCTGCGCGAACGCGCCCTCGTCGCCTGCTTGTAGCGAAGCGACGAGGGCTGCTTCAGCGTCGCGTGAGTGCATCGACCAAGGTCCAGGCGGAGATGCCGAGGAGCGCGACATCCTTGATGAGGAATTGCCCGGTCGAGGACAGCACCGGGAACCCTCCGGCCGCGCTCTCGAACACCCCCGGTGTGCTGAACAGGAAGCTCACAGTGGTGGCGAACATGCCGATGGCCATGAGGCTGCCGACTGCCGAGAGCCGGGGCAACCACGGCTTGACGGAGAGCAGGACTGCGATCGTGATTTCCACGATTCCGAGTAGCGATGAGAACGCGGTGACCGAGAAGACGTCGTACACCCAGGACATCAGCGGACTGTGGGACACCAGCGGCACGATGCCGTTGGCCTCGAACTCGGTGAACTTCAGCATGCCGATCCACGCGATGACGATCGCGAGCCCATAGCGCGCCAGGGCGACCCCGGTGCGTGCCAAGGGTGCGTCCGGTTCGATGTGACGCTGCAGTTGAGCGGTGATCATGGCGACTCCTCTACTGATGGGGATGGTGACACGACTGAGTGCTCTGCAGGACGCAAAGCGTTACAGCATGGGGGGTGAGACCGAAGGGTGCGACGTGGGTATCGACGTCCGTCCACATCACCACGGCTTTTGATCTGGAGCCGACGTCGTGTTTGTTGGCCCGGGCTTCGGCCAATCGCCCTTGCACTCGCCATGTCCGAGTGCTAAAAATGGCATTGGCACTCACGACCGGTGAGTGCTAGGCCGGGACGGTGAGGCCGCAGCCCACACAGCTGCGTCCGTCCGTCGCGGGCACTGAGCCCGGCCAAAGAACGTGCCACCCCCTATACGGAGGAATCACTTCGCAATGGCCAAGACAATTGCGTATGACGAAGAGGCCCGCCGCGGCCTGGAGCGGGGCCTCAACGCCCTCGCTGACGCGGTCAAGGTGACGCTGGGCCCCAAGGGTCGCAACGTCGTCTTGGAGAAGAAGTGGGGCGCCCCCACGATCACCAACGATGGTGTGTCCATCGCCAAGGAGATCGAGCTGGAGGACCCGTACGAGAAGATCGGCGCTGAGCTGGTCAAGGAAGTTGCCAAGAAGACTGACGACGTCGCGGGTGACGGCACTACTACCGCCACCGTGCTTGCCCAGGCTCTGGTCAAGGAAGGTCTGCGTAACGTCGCTGCCGGCGCCAACCCGCTCGGCCTGAAGCGCGGCATCGAGAAGGCCGTGGAGGCCGTCACCAGCTCTCTGCTGGACTCCGCCAAGGAGATCGACACCAAGGAGCAGATCGCGGCCACCGCGGGCATCTCCGCGGGTGACCAGTCCATCGGTGATCTGATCGCCGAGGCCATGGACAAGGTCGGCAACGAGGGTGTCATCACCGTCGAGGAGTCCAACACCTTCGGCCTGCAGCTGGAGCTCACCGAGGGCATGCGCTTCGACAAGGGCTACATCTCGGGTTACTTCGTGACCGACGCCGAGCGTCAGGAAGCCGTCCTGGAGGATCCCTACATCCTGCTGGTCAGCTCCAAGGTCTCGACCGTCAAGGACCTGCTTCCCTTGCTGGAGAAGGTCATCCAGGGCGGCAAGCCGCTGCTGATCATCGCCGAGGACGTTGAGGGCGAGGCTCTCTCGACCCTGGTCGTCAACAAGATCCGTGGCACCTTCAAGTCCGTCGCCGTCAAGGCTCCGGGCTTCGGTGACCGTCGCAAGGCGATGCTGCAGGACATGGCGATCCTCACCGGTGGCCAGGTCGTCAGCGAAGAGGTCGGCCTCTCCCTGGAGACCGCCGACATCTCCCTGCTCGGGCAGGCTCGCAAGGTCGTCGTCACCAAGGACGAGACCACCATCGTCGAGGGCGCGGGCGATTCCGACGCCATCGCCGGTCGCGTGGCGCAGATCCGCAGCGAGATCGAGAACAGCGACTCCGACTACGACCGCGAGAAGCTGCAGGAGCGCCTGGCCAAGCTGGCCGGCGGTGTTGCGGTGATCAAGGCCGGAGCTGCCACCGAGGTGGAGCTCAAGGAGCGCAAGCACCGCATCGAGGACGCCGTTCGCAACGCGAAGGCCGCCGTCGAAGAGGGCATCGTCGCCGGTGGTGGCGTCGCCCTGCTGCAGGCTGCCCCCGCGCTGGACTCGCTCTCGCTCGAGGGTGACGAGGCCACGGGTGCCAACATCGTCCGGGTGGCGCTGTCGGCTCCGCTGAAGCAGATCGCCTTCAACGGTGGTCTGGAGCCGGGTGTCGTCGCGGAGAAGGTCGCGAACCTTCCTGCGGGCCACGGCCTGAACGCGGCGACCAACGTGTACGAGGACCTGCTCGCGGCCGGCGTTGCCGACCCCGTGAAGGTGACCCGCTCGGCGCTGCAGAACGCGGCGTCCATCGCGGCGCTGTTCCTCACCACCGAGGCCGTCGTTGCCGACAAGCCGGAGAAGGCCGCCGCACCTGCGGGCGACCCGACCGGTGGCATGGGCGGTATGGACTTCTAAGTCCACCAACGAAGAAGGCCCGGTCTGCGTCATGCAGGCCGGGCCTTTTCGTTGGTGACTCCGTGCGCCGAGTGGGAATCTGGCGTGGGAAATGGGCTCGATTCTCTCGTGAGATTCCCACTCGGCTTGCGGCGCCGAGGTTTACACCGGTGCTGGTGCGATGATGCCGCCGGTGAGACGCCGGTAGGTGTAGACGTGAATCAGACCGGATAGGGCCGCAATCGTCGGGTAGGCGATGATGCCGCCCAAGCCGCAGGTGATGAATGTCGCTGCGACACCGGCGAAAGCAACACCCAAGGTGATCAGGAACACGAGCAAGGCCTGTGCCAGATTGTCTTTGACGATCTGAAAGCTGGCCTTGATCGCATCAACAGGGCCCAGGCCGCGGTCGACGGCGAAGAACACGGCGTACTGGGCGAAGAACCCGAAGATGATTCCGCCGATGATCAAGAAGCTTCCGATCAGCACTCCGAGCGCGACCAAGAGCGCGGTCCCCGTGTAGGCGCCGAAACTGCGGGCGCGGAAGAAGGTTCCGAAACTCACGGGCTTGCCGTCGGCGACATCGAGATTGGCGCTGACGATGCAGGCGCCCACGTAGAGGCTGACGGCGAACACCACCGCGTAGAGCAGGATGATGATGGCGATGGCTCCGCCGGAGAACTCGGGTCCCTCATACGAGTATGAGTACGAGGAGCTTGAGTCACCGCCGTAGCCGCTGGTGCTGGTCTGCGGCAGGCTGGCGATCAGAATCGCGTAGACGATTCCGAACGGCACACCGATCGCAAGGAACCAGACCAGATACGGCGGAATGAAGGTTCCGAAGCGCTTGGTGACCTGGGCCCACGACCAGCTCCACGACTCACCGGCGCTGAACGGTCCCTGCGGTGGCCACGGCGCCTGCGACGGATAGCCGTAGCCCACAGGCGGGTATCCCTGGGGAGGGGGCGGGAATTGTCCACCCGGGTACTGGGGGGCTCCCGGCGGAGGACCCGGCTGGTACCCGGGTTGATATCCAGGCGGCGGGGGCGGCTGGTACCCCGGGGGCGGCTGGTGTGGGTCGTACGCTGACGGATCGCCCGCTGCGGGCGGCTCCTGTGGTGGGTAAGTCACCGATTCAGGCTAGCAATGAACATGTTTGCTGAGCCGGGAATTCGCGGGTGTCGCAGTGTCGCGGGCCGTGGCTATCAGGTGCGTGCGGCGGCATGGCACAGGCTGTGGCCGTCCGCTACGAAACCGGACGCAGGCCTGTCGTAGTCGCGGTACGACCAGGGCAGTGCCAGATCGGCGTTGTCCGCCACGGCCTTTGGTGAGAACTGCGCCATGGCAGCGGCGTCCTCATGACGGGCGAACACGTTCTGCACGTAGCGATGCCCGGTATCGGGTGCGGTGAAAACCACCGCGCGCTCGGGGGCGCGTTCCTTCTCCCATTGAGCGGCAAGGAACGCCGCACCGGTGGACAGTCCCGCGAAGACCGCGTGCCTGCGCAGTAGTTCGATGGCACCTGACTGGGCGGCGCCAAAGCCGATCCAGTGCACCGTGTCGTACAGGCTTGGGTCCACATTCTCAAAGGGAATGGAGCTGCCGATGCCGGCAATGATGATGTCAGGGTCATCGAGATGATCCGCGTCGAAAGTCACCGAGCCGAACGGCTGTATCCCCGCCAAGCGGGTATCGGGTGCATCGACGCGCAGCTCGGTGGCGAGGCTTCCGGTTGATGCGCCGGTACCCACACCGCCGACAAGGGTCAGCGCGGTGTCCCCGAGCTCGCGCCGGATCTGGTGAGCAATCGGGCGGTACCCGGCGTAGTGAATGTCGTCGTGATACTGGCGCATCCAGTGGTAGTTGGGTCGCTCGCGCAGAATCTCGTGGATGCGGGCAACCCGGCGGTTCTGATCCAGTTTCAGATTCGGAGTCGGGGGCATCTGCTCGAAGTGCGCGCCCAGGATAGCCAGCTGCACGCGCAGTGTCTCGTCGACGGTGGTGGAACCCACGATGTGACATTTCAGGCCGTGGCGATGTGCGGCCAGCGCCAGCGCGTGCGCGTAGATACCACTGGAGCTGTCGAGGAGGGTTGTCTCGCGATCAATCACGCCGCTGTCCAGCAGCTGCTGCACGGCCGCCATGGCCGAAACAACCTTCATGGTCTCGAATCGCAGACAGAACATCCCGTCGGCCAACTGAATCAGGTCGGGGCGCCCCACCGACTCCGCGAAATGTCTGTCCACTCTCAGCTGCCAGCCCTTCTGATCGTATTTGCCCTGTATGTCGACGATGTCGCTACCGCGCCGCCACGTAGTGCGGCGCGTCCGGTGCCATCGGCAACGTGGACGTTGGGGCCGTTCCCCGGTAAGACCGGGCCACCATGATGTGTGTACCCATTCTGTAACAGTCCCGCATGCTGCGCTGAGGCGCGCCGGGTACGGGTCGCGTACTTGGGAATGAGAATCGGGCGGCGCTTCCCGAAGGTCATCTCAGCTACTGTCACGTCCGAGTGGTCGTCGCTGTGCGGTCAATAGTTCCCGGTCGTCTCATATTTCCCCTATCGCTGTGCTGTCGTGTAGACAACACAGCTGTGACATCGCCTCACCCCGCGGAGCCGAGCGCCCCGTCCGTGCTCCGTAGCGTCCCCTTCCTGCGGTTGTGGACAGGCACCACTGCCTCGGGTTTGGCGACCTGGATGTTGCCCATCGTGCTCGGATTTGCGGTCCTCGACGGAACCTTGTCGGCAACCGCGCTAGGTCTGGTTCTCGCCGCCCGGACCGTCGGGTTCTTGGCGGCAGTCCCGCTGGGAGGCGTTCTCGCGGATCGCTATTCGCGACGTGGCGTGATCGCGGTGTCTTCGATGCTGGCAGCAGTGGGGCATCTGGTGATCGCGGGAGGTATCCACCATGTGATTGCGATTCCGGCAGCGGCCGCGGTGCTGGCTGGGGCAGGGCAGGGTGCGTGCCGGCCTTCCTACCAGGCGTTGACCGCTGAGGTGGTCGCGGTGTCGCAGCGTCAGCAGGCGAATGCCGCCATCACCATTGCCGTGCGGGTGGTGACGCTCGTCGCGCCTGGGGTGGCGGCGTTGGCTGCCGCCCGGCTGGGGGTGGCCCCGCTGCTGATAGTTCTCGCGGGATTGTGGCTTCTGTCTGCGCTCGCACCGCCGGCGGGCCGTGGCCGAGCCGAGGTGGCTGGTTCAGGGTTCACCGTGTTCAGCGACTTCGCCGACGGGTTCCGAGAGGCTCGCCGTCACCCGTGGTTCCTCGCGGGCCTGGCGGCGTTGACCGCGGTGATCGCGACCGGCTATTCGGCCACCGGGGTTGCGCTGCCGTTGGTAAGTCGTGACCGCTATGGGACTGAAGTGCTGTTAGCAAGCGCGACAACGGCATACGTCGCCGGAGCGCTTATCGGCGCGATCCTTATCAGTCGTTGGCGCCCGCGTAACCAAGGCTGGGCGGCGCTCGCAGGCCTCGCGCTTTACAGCGCGGCACCGCTGAGCTTGATGCTGCCCGTGCCTCTGGCGATCGTGGTGATGGCCTACGTGATCACCGGTATGGGCATCGAACTTTTCAATGTTCCCTGGTTTACCGCCACCCAGCGCGAAGTCGAACCCGACAAGCTGGCCCGGGTGTCTTCTCTGGACTTTCTGCTGTCCTACGGTTTGGCGCCACTGGGCCTGGTGATCATCGCCCCGGCGATGGATCACTTCGGTAGCGCGCCGGTGCTGGCAGTGTGTGCGGCGGTTTGCTTGTTGGCGCCTGCCGCTGCGGCCTTGACGCCGAGCTCACGGCACTTTGGCCAGGCGCCTCGCTCCTGAGAGCAGTCGGTGCTCTGCAGTGAGTCGTGCCGAATGCCCCCGAAGTTCCTGAGACGAAGGTCACCGCGACGGACGCTACCTCCCGGTGATTGCGGTCTGGTCTCCAAAACCGCAGGGCAATAACGAATTATCCGCTGTGGTTCGTGGTGTCGCGCTCACAGAAAACTACTGCTTCGTCAAGTCTTGGGAACTATTTCGGTCATCGAATCGACTGCTGTGTTAGTGGTCGCCGGTAGTCGGCGGCCGGGCGGTGAGACCGAAGGTGCCCATCCAATCGCCGAGAGGCGAGGGCTGAATCAGGAATAGGGAGTCGATGACGCTCAATGTGAAGGGCGAGGGACTGGGCACGCAGGTCACGGGGATCGATCCCGGGAACCTGGACGGAATCACCACACAGGAGATCCGCGAACTCGTTTACCGGAACAAGCTCGTCGTCCTCAAGGATGTTCATCCCTCACCCGCGGAGTTCATCCAGCTGGGGAGATTGATCGGGGAGATAGTGCCCTATTACGAGCCGGTGTATCACCACGAGGACCACCCGGAAATCTTTGTCTCGTCTACGGAAGAGGGACAAGGAGTTCCGCGGACCGGCGCATTCTGGCACGTCGATTACATGTTCATGCCGGAACCCTTCGCGTTCTCCATGGTGGTGCCCTTGGCGGTGCCCGGGAGTGATCGGGGAACCTATTTCATCGATCTCAACAAGGTGTGGGAATCGTTGCCGAGCACGGTAAAGGACTCTGTGCGTGGGACGTTCAGCACACACACGCCCCGCCGCTACATCAAGATCCGGCCCAGTGATGTCTACCGGCCCATCGGAGAAATCCTGGCCGAGATCGAAAGGGTCACACCGCCCCAGAAGTGGCCCACGGTGATCAAGCACCCGCAGACGGGGGAAGAGATCCTCTACATCTGCGAGGCCGGCACCGAGACGATCGAGGACGGGGATGGAAGGCTACTCGATGCTGCGCTGCTTCAGCAGCTACTCGAAGAGTCGGGGCAGCTCGATCCCGACTACGCGTCGCCCTTCATCCACGCCCAGCACTACGAGGTCGGGGATATTGTGCTGTGGGACAACAGAGCTCTTGTTCACCGCGCAAAGCATGGAACAGCGGCGGGCACGCTGACGACCCACCGCCTGACCATGCTGGACGGTCTTGAGACACCCGGATACGCAGCGTGAGCGCGGTCGCGGCGACCCTGTCGGTACAGACCGGGCTGCCTTCCACCGGCATGGCGCCGATCGACGAGGAGCTACTCGGCAGGGTGCTTGAGCCATATTCCTATAAGGGATGCCGCTATCTGTCCGATGCCGAATACGGAATCACCTCGGATGCGGTGCACGCGCAGGGCAATTTCGCGATCAATGAGTCCGCCTATATCCGGAGCACGGGGCACTTCAACGCCGTCGAGTTGGTGCTGTGCTTCAACCAGCTGGCGTACTGTGCATTCGCTCAAGGTGTTGTCAACGACGATATCTGGGCATTCCGGGGCTGGTCGATCGATGACTACTGCCAGAACCAACTCGCCAACATGCTGATCAAGAGCACGTCGTCCCGGTTCCGGCGGCTGGTCAACGCGCAGCGGTTCTCCGCCCGCCTACAGGCCCGCAATTTCCACATCGTCGACCGGTCGTGGCGTTATCTCCAATTCCACAGCACCATCGAATTCTGGGACCAGGACGGAGGATCCGCGGCCGGAGAGTTCGAGCTCGCGGTCCTGAACATCCCGTAGCCCCCGACAGGAAGCGTCTCCCTCTGCCATGTCCGCGCCACCACCCACCGTTTGGGAACGAGTCCTCGAGCAGGCCCGTATCCGGCCAGATCTCATCGCCCTGCGCCGCAGTGACGGCACAGGTGCCGTGAGTTACGCAGAGCTCGTCGCCGAGGTCGGAGGGCTCGCCGCGGCCCTTCGGGCACAGTCGGTGATTCGGGGATCACGGGTTGTGGTGCTGTCGGACAACGGACCCCAGACGTACCTTTCGGTACTCGCGTGTGCGCAGCTCGGCGCCATCGCCGTCATGGTGGACAAGGACCTGCCCGCCGCCGCCATCGCGCGGTTCTGCGAAATCACTGATCCGGCCGCGATCCTCCCGGATGCGGCTGAGGCGACCGGCGGGCTTGATGACCCGAATCGCGACATAGATTGGCCGGCAACGCATACCGGAAGTAACGCCGACGACCCGCTCGCGATGATCTTCACCAGCGGAACGACAGGTGAACCGAAGGCCGTGCTGCTCGCTCACCGCACGTTCTTCGCTATCCCGGATATCCTGCGCGATGAGGGGCTGAGCTGGATCGACTGGGTCGCGGGCGAGACGAGCTATTCGCCGTTACCGGCAACGCATATCGGTGGGCTCTGGTGGATTCTCAACGGCCTGATGCACGGCGCATCGTGTATCACCGGCGGCGAGGGTGGGGCATCGTTGATGGACCTGCTGGTGGGCAATGAGGTGGCGACTGCTTGCCTGGTGCCCACCCTCTTGACCAGGTTGGTGTCCGAACTCAGAATCACCGGGCAAGACGTTTCCTCGTTGCGGTTCATAGCCTATGGCGGCTCACGGGCGATCCCTGACGATGTGCAGTTCATCGAAGCCGCGGGGGTGCGAACGGCTCAGGTCTATGGCCTGAGTGAAACTGGTTGTACCGCACTGTGTCTGCCCACCGACGAGGAATCGCTCGCCAGGATCGAGCAGGGTGCGGTCGGCCGTCCCTATCCTGGGGTGCAGACCTTCCTCTCGGACAGCGAGACCGGCGGACCCATGGACGGCGGCACCTCTGCGCCGTACGGCACGCTGTGGATCAAGTCGCCGGCCAACATGCTCGGTTACTGGGGAAATCCCGACCGTACCCGTGAGGTACTGGCCGACGGATGGGTGAACACCGGTGACCTGGTGGAGCATCGTGACGATGGTTTCTTCTACATCAGGGGGCGTTCCTCGGAGATGATCATCTCCGGAGGGGTCAACGTGGTACCGGACGAGGTTGACAGGATCGCCGAAAGCGTTGCAGGCGTGTGTGAAGCGGCGTGTTACGAGATACCGGACGAGGAGTTCGGCGCGCTGGTCGGTTTGGCGGTGGTACCGGCCGCGCAGCTTGACGAGCTGGGCACCGTTGAGCTTAAGCAGCGGATCGCGGCCACATACCGCCATGAATCCGAGTCGATGGCCAGGCCGTCGATCATCGCAGTAGTCGCAGATATCCCGCGGACGAAGTCCGGCAAGGTCATGCGTTCGGCATTGGCCGCCTCGCTGAATGGGGCACTGACGCGTGCCTGACAACGTGCGGAACCGGATCGTGGCGGCCGTCTGTGACGTGCTGTACATCTCCGAATCGGAGCTTTTCGACGGCGATGCCACTGATCTTCGGGAGCTGGGTCTGGACTCGGTCCGTTTCGTGCTGTTGATGAAACAGCTGGGCGTAGCCCGAGGGTCGGATCTGCAGAAGCGTTTGGTCTCGGATCTCTCCGTTGCCGGATGGGTGCAGGTGTTGGAGCAGGCGCAGCCAGAGGGCGTCACATGACGCTGGCGGTGGAACCTCGAGTTGACCGGGTGTCGTTGAGCAGGTCCCAGCAGAACATGTACAACGGCGCGTCGCAGGCCGATGACCCCCGGCTGTATCTGATCGGGAAGAGCTACCGGCTTCATCCCATCGAGGGTCCGGTGTTCATGTCCGCGCTGGAAGCGGCAGTAGTCGCCAACGCGGTCCAGCTGTGTGTCCTCGAACACGTGCCAGGCGAATCCCGCTACCCAGAACTGGTGCGGCGATTGCAGTTCGGCGACATCGTGCAGACGGCTACGGACACGGGTGCTCCGACAACACGGGGCGCTGACGAGCTTGTCCGCATGTGGTCAACAGACCTCGAAGCCAAGCCGCTCGTGCGCTACACCGTCCATACCGGAACGGACGGGCGCGTGGTGGGGCTCGACATCCACGCGCACCACCTCCTGCTCGATGGCGGCGCCATCGCGGTGATAGAGACCGATCTCGGCCGACAGCTAGCGGGCTTGACGCAGACCGAAACCCCATGTCCGAGAGAATCTCTAGCGAAGATTTCTGAGGCGCACAGCCGCGAGGCCACCAAGACAGACGAATCGTTGCGACGGTTTGGCCAGGCAGTGCAGCGCGAACTCGCCGACGCATCCCACACCGGCGGATACGGACATGACGCGGGCGGTGGGCCGTTGGGGGCGGCCAGAGGTGTTCTGCGAGAGTCATTCACGCTATCCGGCAAGGCCTTCGAGAAGGTCGAAACGCTGTCCGAAGCCAAGCAGGTGCCATTGAACATTCTGGTGGCGGCGGCCGCGATCGCAGTGGATGCAAGTCTGCGGCAGAGCACAGCCACCCTGCTGATCCATGCGGTAGACAACAGGTTCGCGGAACCCGACCTGAACGTAGCAACCTGCCTGGTCAATTCGATCGCGCATCCGGTCCGTTTCCCTGCTTTTGCCTCTGTGCAGGATGTCGTACACGCGCTGGACCGTGACTATGTCAGAGCCTCGCGGCGCCGGTGGCTCCGCGAGGAACAGTATCGCCGAATGTACCTGGCAATAAACAAGACCTCGCACGTCGAGGCGCTGACCTTCAACTTCATCCGCGAGACGTGCGCACCCGCCCTTCGCCCGTTCCTGTCGGCGGCGCCTTACGCAACCGATATCGGTCCGGTGGAAGGCACGACCGTGTCGTGCGTCGTCGACGAGGAACAACGAACACTCACCTTGTCGATCTGGAACCGCGCGGACGTGGGCGACGCGAACACGCCGCCGTTGTGGATGGCCGAACGGATCGCGGCGGCGCTGGGCTCGATGGAAACCATGTGGCACTTACCGATCGCCATGACGGTGAACGAGTGGTTCGGAATCGGTGTCGATGGCACACGACGCCGTGGTGATGAATGTGTGCGGGCCGAGGCAGCCGCGACGCCCGCCTGGTTCCTTGATGCCGGCGGTGACGTGGACCGGTTCCTTCGGGGGCGGCAATTCGTCCAGCCGTGGATCGCCTGGTTGGTCACGGGCGGGGTCGCGCCGGGCGACATCGTGGTGTGCGTTGACGACGACACCGACAAGACCGTAGACCTTCTGATCGCCTGTCATCTCGCAGGCTGCGGATACAGCGTGTGTGACAGCGCGAAAGATATGCCGCTGCGCGCCGATTCCGTCACCGAACATGGTGGTGGTGGTGCCGCAACACACGTTGTCGATACCGCCGCGCCGATCCCGATGAACCTGGATGGTGCGACGCGGCGTCTCGTCGAAGAGCGCACCGAGGCGGTGGTGCGGGACGCCGGCCTGGCGACCAGGACGGCGTACATCATGGCTACCTCCGGGTCGACCGGTCGGCCCAAACTCGTGCCGGTAACGCATGGCGCGCTCGCACTGTTCGCCCGCGCGGCCGCGAACGCCTACGGCTGGGAGGCGCGGGACAGCATCCTCCAATGCGCACCGTTGACATCGGATATCAGTGTGGAGGAGATATTCTGCGGCGCGGTCTCTGGTTTGCGGATAGTCCGTTCTGCGGCAATGAAATCCGGAGATCTGGTTGCGCTCGTTCGGGACATCCAGGTGCTGGAACCGACCCTGATCGACCTGCCGACCGCCGTATGGCACCTGCTGTGCGATGACGCCCAGTCGCTGGCGTCGATCGGTTGTTCTGCTCTTCGGCAGGTGGTCGTCGGCGGTGAGGCGATCCGTCCGAGCGCAGTCGACACGTGGCTGGACTCGGCCGGTCCGCAGGGTGTCTCACTCGTCTCGAGCTATGGTCCGACCGAAACCACTGTCGTCGTCACGTATCTACCGATCGACGGTGCGCGGCACGGCGATAGTTCCGAGCGGCTTCGGGTGGGTCTGCCGGTGGTGCCCAACACGGTCTTTGTCGCATTCGGTGAGATCGTGGTTGTCGGAGAAACCGTTTCGGCAGGTTACCTCGGGACATCGGGCGACAGCTTCGGTGTGGTCCGCACCGCCGATGGCGCATCCCGGAGGGCATTCGCCACCGCCGACCGCGTCGTGTTCGACGAGGATGGATTCCCCGCCTTCTCCGGGCGCCGCGACGCCATCGTGAAGATTTCCGGGAGAAGGATTGACACCGCCGCGATCGTTCGATGTGTCGGCGAGGAACCCGGTATCGCCGATGCCGGAGTGGGGGTACACCGGGGCGCGCTGGTGGTGTGGTTCCAGGCTCGTAAAGGCCTGAACGACAACGAATTGGCGACGCGGATCAGGCGACTTCTGGTGGACTCGGGTGTCTCTTCGTTCTTTGTGGTGAGTGTGTCGCGCATCCCACGTAAGCCCAACGGCAAGATCGACGACGAACGCTTGCGGACCATGCCACAGTTTGTGGACGCAGCGCCGGACGAGGAAGCGACCATCGCGACAGCCGCCGGTCTCGCACGAATCTGGAGCCGGCACCTCGGGCGGGAAATCCGGGCGGAGTCGTCGCTCCTCGCCGAGGGAATCGGTTCGCTCGACCTGATCAGAATTCTGCCGGACACACGCCGGTATCTCGGCCGTCAGCTGTCCGTACTCGATGTGATCAGCGCCGACAGCGCCGCCTACCTCGCGGCGGCGGGTGCGGCGGCCGACCAGCTCGGTGCCGCCGACACCGCGTGCGAGATCGGCGCAGACTTTGAACGGCTGACGGCAACGCCCCGCGTGACGGTGTTGAATGGCAACAACTCCCGGGCCAACGCAGACGGGCCGATCGTGGTGTTGGGAGCATCCGGGATCGTCGGAACCGGGTTCGCCCGCGCCACACTCGACCTAAAACGCGATGGCGCGCTGCGTCCGGACGTCGTGTTGGTGACGAGGTCGGAGCTCCCCGATTCCGGACCATGGCCGGCCCTCCGGGCTGTCGATGGAGTCAGGGTTCAGCATGTTGGTACGGGGTTCGGCCCGCAGGCACTGGACACATTGATGCGCGAGAACGGGGCGCGCACGCTGGTCAACTGCATTGGAAACACCAACATGTTGGCCCCCTATCGCGATATCCGGGACGCCAACGTGCAGTGGGTGTCTGCCGCCGTGGACATCTGTGCGGCACGCGATGCCCGGTTGATTCACATGTCGACCTTCGTCGTCAACGCGGAGTTTGATGCCGCACGTGTCACCGATCCACGTGAGGCGCTCTATCCCTACGCGGCGTCCAAGGCGCTGGCCGAACTGGTGGTCGCGGCGTCACCGCGCGGGCTTGACTTCACGCTAGCGCGGCTGCCAAGGGTTCTCGGGGAGGCCGGTCAATTGGTCGACAGTGCCGATGTGCTGGTGTCGATCGCCGATGCATGTATTGCCCTGCGGGCCTGTCCTTCTGTCTCGCTGACCGAAGAGGTCACCACGGGGTACGCCGCGGCGACGTCCATCCTTGGCATGGCGGGTGAACCGTCGGCACTCGGCCGGGGCATCACCGTGGTGCGCGGTATGGAGGTCCGCTATGCCGAGTTCCTCGCGGGGTTCGGCCTCGATGAGCTCGAGCTGAGTGAATGGAAGCAACTGCTGGACGGTAGTGATTGGGCCAAGCGAAATCCACGGCGATGGTCGGTGATTGACGCCTGGGCCGGGTTGGGGCTGCGGCTCGGCTCGCAGACCTATGCGGACCATCTCGCCCGATACCCGACGATTTCCCTCGACGCGGCGGTATCAGAACTTGGCACAGTACCGGAGTCGATCCGAGATCTACTCGTGCAGGGATGTTCTCAATGACCGATGTGGGATCAGAGAAGGAGAATTCGCCATGTACCTGAACGTCGTTCCCGAGGGGCTGACAGCCGCCAGTGCCGCGGTAGAAGCCCTGACCGCACGGCTCGCCGCGGTGCATGCCGCCGCGGCCCCGGTGATCGGCGCGGTGGCACCACCGGCCGCCGACCCGGTATCCATCCAGAGCACGGCCGTCTTCAGCGCCCATGGCATCGAGCGCAACGCTGCCGCGGCCGGTGCCGTCTACGAGCTGGGAAGGGCCGGAGTCGGGGTGACCGAGGCCGGCGCGGGTTACACCGTCGGCGATATGCATGCTGCCGCAACGTATATGCCGGGAATCGCCTAGTTCCCGGCGCAATCCACCACACAACGAGAGGTAGTTTCATGAGTTTGCTTGATGCGCACATTCCGGCCCTGGTGGCTGCGGAGGGCACCTTTGGTGCCAAGACTGCTTTGATGCGTTCGACTATCTCGCAGGCGGAGTCGGCGGCGTTGTCGGCGCAGGCGTTTCATGTCGGTGAGTCTTCGGTGGCTTTCCAGGCCGCGCACGCCCGGTTCGTGGAGGTCGCCGCGAAGGTCAACGCGCTGCTCGATATCGCGCAGATCAACCTTGGTGATGCCGCCGCCACCTACGTGGCCGAGGATGCCGCCGCCGCCAGCCGTTACGTCGGTGTCTAAGACCGGACTTTTGAGGAGATAGAAATGTCGCAGATTACTTTCAACTACCCCGCGATGCTGGCCCATGCCGGTGAGATGAACACCTATTCCGGTGTGCTGACCGCCCTGGGTGCTGACCTGGCCGCTCAGCAGGCTTCCCTGCAGGCGGCCTGGCACGGTGATACCTCGATGAGCCAGGCCGCTTGGCAGGCTCAGTGGAACACCGCGATGGAAGAACTCATCCGCGCTTACCGCGCGATGGGCTCCACCCACGAAACCAACACCTTGTCGATGAACGCCCGCGACATGGCCGAAGGCGCCAAATGGGGCGCATAAACGCCTAGAAGGTTTCGTTCCATCAAATCCGTTGTGAACAAATATCTCAGGAGGAAAACACGATGTCCGAGCAGATTTTCGCCATCAGCGGGATGCACTGCAACTCATGCGTCATGGGAGTGACCGAGGCGCTGACCGCACTCGATCCGGTGCGTGAGGTATCCGTCGACCTGGATCCCAAGGGCGCCTCGACCGTGCGTGTCCTGACTGACAGTGTGCTGTCGGTGGAAGAAGTGCATGACACGCTCGTCAGGGCCGGTGGCGATTTCGCTGTCGCCGCCGGATAGCGGCCGATCGCCGAAAGATCTTTTACCTCAGCCGAACTCGATTACCGTGTGAGGTGCGCGCAGCCGGTGCAGGCCGGGCAGTGCATAGAGGAGAGGGCCGGCCCAGCGCAGCACCTTGCCACGCCCCGCCGGCATCCGCAGCTCGCACACGCTGCGGATGCCGGGAATGGCGCGCAGCTCACCGTACTGATTGGCGGTGAACGAGAACGGCATCGGCGGCACGGTGTATTGCTCACTGAGTCTCATGCCGCGTTGCGAGTGTGCGCTCAGGAACTTCGGCACCGAATCGAAGATCAACCTGCCGCCGGGAAAACGCCTGGCGCACTCGGTGATCAGATCGAACACCGGCTCACGCTCCAGATACTGGAAGAGGCCCTCGGCGGTGATCAGCACCCCATTGGAGTCATCCACCCGATCCATCCACGAGTAGTCGAGCGCGGATTGGGCGCTGTAGCGCAACCGCTCCGATCGCGGAAGAAGCTGCTGGCGCAGCCGCACGATGGGCTCAAGGTCTACCGACAACCAGGTGAGTTCGCCATTGTCGACGCGCCAGAAACTCGTCTGCAATCCTTCGGCCAACGCCACTACATTCGCCCGGGGGTGTTCCGCCAGGTACTCCTGCGTTGCCTTGTCGAATATCAAGGCACGCAAGGCAGTAGCTTGATGGATGCGGCCAAAGTGCTGAAAGTCGTAATCCAGGCCGGCGTGCAGCGCAACGGCCATCGGGTCGTCGATGATGCCGTCCGGCCGGGCCGCTTCCGTCGCCCGCTGGTGCAAGGTGAGCAGCGCGGTCTCGGACACACCGTCGAGATGTCGAGCGTCGATGACTGGCATGGGGCCGACTGTACGGGACGGTGACACTGCGTGGGAATTCCTGGCGCGCAACGATAAATGTGATTTCAGACGCGGATTCTGGTTGTGTGGGAACTTTTCGGTACTCAGTACGACTACTCCAACTGTGGCGTGAAACTGTTGCGCCCATTAGGCAGGGAGGCGGCGTGTGACGGCACCGATATGGATGGCGGAGCCTCCGGAGGTGCATTCGGCGCTGTTGAGTGCGGGACCCGGTCCGGGGGCGGTGCTTGCCGCTGCCTTGCAGTGGCAAGAGATCGCGGACAACTACGCGCGCACGGCGGTTGAACTGACCCAGATCTTGGCCGGGGTACAGGCAAGTAGTTGGCAAGGGCCCAGCGCATCGGAGTACGTGGCTGCCCACGTGCCGTACTTGGCATGGCTCGAGCAGGCCGCTGTCGAGAGCGGTGTCATTGCCGCGCAACACGAAGCAACGGCGGCAGCCTACGGTATCGCGCTCATGGCAATGCCGACCTTGGTGGAGCTTGCCGCCAACCATGTCACACACGCAGTGCTGGTGGGCACGAACTTCTTTGGAATCAATACCATTCCGATCGCGCTCAACGAGGCCGACTATGTCCGGATGTGGGTGCAGGCGGCAGCCACCATGAGCACGTATCAGGCGACCACGGAGGCCATGACCTCGGCGATCCCGCCGACGCAACAGGCACCACCGATTCTCGCGCCCGGCGGCGAAGCGCGCAGTGACCAGTCGGATATCCCGGGCTCACCGGACCAGATCTCGAAGATGCTGCAGGGATTCCAGCAGTGGTTCGAAAAGATGGGCTTCAACCCGGCGACCTCGGCGGTGCTGGCGGTGATCATGCTGTTCCTTTACGACCTGCTCTGGTACCCGTACTACGCCTCGTACCTGCTGCCGTTCCTCATTCCAGCCCTCAGCGGGCTCAGCGGATTGGCGGCGTTGATACACCTGCGTCCCGCTCCGGCGGCGGTTCCGGCTCCGGCACCGGCCCCATCAGCTGAGCGGCCGGTGTTCCGCGCTGTGCACCGTCCGGAGCCGGGTGTGGCGGCCGCAGCGCTGCCGGCCATGTCCGTCACGCCGTCGGGAGGCTCGTCGGCGATCACTCCCACATCGAGCGGGGCTGCGCCGGCCCCGTCTCCCGCGCCCGCGCCGTTGAGTGGAATCACTTATGCCATACCCGGTTTAGTGCCACCTGGAGTGAGCTTTGGTCCCAAGGGTGCCGCGAAGTCGTCGGAGAATGCCGTCGACACCGTCGATGCCGCGGCAGCGGCAAGCGCGACGGCGCTAGCCCAGGCTCGACGCAGGCAGCGCGCCAAGAACAAGGCCCGCATCGGAGGCCAACGTTACGAATACCTGGAGGAGACAGCCGGAATGGGCGCGACGGTCGGGCACTCCGCCGAGACTGTCGAGCGCGCGGCCACGAGCAGAGGCGCCGGCCCGCTGGGATTCGCAGGTACCGTGCGCGCCGCCACGGATACGCACAGCGCCCGGACCGTCAGACTCGCTTCCGATGACACCCGGCAGGTGGCTCCCATGCTCCCCAGTACCTGGGAAATAGAAGACACGGAACGTTCGTAGCCGTCTTACCTGTGTTTATAAGTAAAACTTTGGAGCTGTTCACGGATTAGTCACTACTCGCGCCCGTCGTTGCGCAGAACAATCGAAGACAGTCACCGGAAGTGCGGCGGTGGCGTTCCGAGATTTTCGACGCAGAGAAGGGCAGAACAGTGAGCGAGTACGGATGGACAGTGGTCGGTGCGGGCCCCGCGGGAATTGCGGCAGTGGGGAAGCTCCTTGATCGCGGAGTGCCGTCCGGCTCCATCGCTTGGATCGACCCGGAGTTCGCCGCAGGTGACTTTGGTACGAAATGGCGTGCCGTGCACAGTAATACGTCGGTCAAGCTGTTCATCAACTACCTGACGGATGCGCAGTCCTTCCGGTTCGCGCATGCGCCGCATTTCGCGCTGAACGACCTTGCGCCCACGGACACGTGTCTGCTCGGTGATGTGGCGGACCCGCTGGTATGGATCACCGGCCAGCTCCGCGAGCAGGTGAGCGCCCTGCGCACCACCGCGACGGGGCTGTCGCTGCACGGCGGCCGGTGGACCGTAGAGACCGAAATGGGCGGGATCACCTCGAAGAACGTGATTCTCGCCGTCGGCTCGGTTCCCAAAAACCTGGACTATCCGTGGCTGAACGAGATTCCGCTAGAGGCGGCACTCAACCCTGAGAAGCTGGCCGCGCTGCCGCTGGAGGGCGCCACTGTCGCAGTCTTCGGCGCTTCGCATTCGAGCATGATCGCGCTGCCCAACCTCCTGGCGGGGCCCGCGGCCAAGGTGATCAACTTCTACCGCGGGCCGCTGCGCTACGCGGTCGATATGGGGGACTGGACACTGTTCGACGACACCGGCCTGAAGGGGGAGGCGGCACGGTGGGCACGGGAGAACATCGACGGGGTGCTGCCTGCCCGACTGCAGCGATGCCTCGTCGACAGCCGCGAGTTCCCCGAGCTGCTCCAGAGTTGCGACTACGCGGTGTACACCGTGGGATTCAGCCCGCGGCCGGTGCCCGCGGCGCCGCAGTGGGGAAAGCTGGAGTACAACCCAGCCAACGGGATCATCGCCCCTGGTCTCTTCGGTGTGGGAATCGCGTTCCCCGAGTATCGGATTGACCCGATGGGCTTCGGTGAGCACCGTGTCGGTCTGCAGAAATTCATGGACCGGCTCAACAAGGTGTTGCCGCTGTGGCTGAAGTACGGCTCGTGACCGTCGGCGAATCCGTTGGCGCCGAACCTGATTACCGATTCACGCTCGCCAACGAGCGGACATATCTCGCGTGGGTGCGCACCTCGCTGGCGCTTATCGCCAGCGGTGTCGCCCTCATGCAGTTCGTCCCGGAGTTCTGGATTCCGGGTGCCCGGCATGTGGTGAGCATCCTTTTGGTGACCACGGGCGGTCTGTTGGCGATGGCGGCTGCGCGACGCCGTCGCCGGGTGCAGGACGCCATGCGCCGCGACGCCGACCTGCCCCCGAGTCACATGCCGACCTTCCTCAGCGTCCTGCTGCTGGGGATGGTCGTGCTGTTGGTGGCGCTGCTGGTCAAGGGCTGAGTCTCGGAGTGACATCGTGTGTGGGCACTCCTGAAGACCGCTGTCTCTGCAGTACCTGGCTGCGTGCGGCGGTCTCCGTACGCAGCGTGAACGAAGACCGCTAAGCTGTACGACGTTCCATTGCCTCCTTAGCTCAGTGGTAGAGCACCGCTCTTGTAAAGCGAAGGTCGTCAGTTCAATCCTGACAGGGGGCTCAACGCGTCATCTGCCGTGTCGGTGCCTTCACGTAATTTCAGCCCATGAGACTGTGCCTTGGTTGCGGCGCACCACTTTCCAGGCGAAGCCAGAAGGTCTATTGCGGCAATGCTTGTCAGGCAGCAGCCCGACGCGACGCCAGTACCAGACTGTGGCTCGAATCCGGTGAGGCCCGGGTGCGCAGCGAGCAGGGTCACTTCATTCGGCTCTTTCTCGCCGAGGCCCAATTGGGCCGTTGCGCGATCTGCAGCGGAGCGAGCATCTGGCAGGACTCCCCGCTTGTACTGGTGTTGGACCATATCGACGGAAACCCTGCCAACAATTGTCGAGAGAATCTGCGACTCGTCTGCCCGAATTGCGACTCGCAACTGCCGACCTACAAGAGCCGCAATCGCGGCAATGGCCGCAGTTTTCGCCGGCAGCGCTATGTCGACGGAAAGTCGTACTAGCCAGCCAGCTATATCTCGCCTTCGATAACCCGTTCGGACCGTATCGGCTGCGGTGAACCGGACGGCCGGGACGGACGCCGGCGCGGCAGGAAACCGCCCAGCGGACCGACCACGGAGCTGAGCGCCGAGACGGTATCGGTCAGTAGCTCGATGGTGGGTGTCAGCGCGTCAATGTTGGGGGCCACCTTGGCAGCCGTCTCCGACAGGTTGGCCAGCTGCTGCAGCGGACCGTCTGTGGCGGTGAATTTGTCCAGGACGCCCTCTTCGCGCATCAGCCGTTCCAGGATCCCGTCCTCCGCAAGCAGCTGGTCGACCAGCCCTCCCGGAGCGAGCGCCCGGTCCAGGGCGCCATCCTGTGAAGTCAATCTGTCGACGGGCCCGTCCTTGGCGAAGAGCCGGTCCAGGACGCCGCCGGGTTCGGTCAGCCGATCAGCAAGCCCGCCGGGCGCCATGACACGCTCCACCGGCCCGCCCGGCCGCAGCGCTCTGCCAAGCGGTTTGTCCTCCTCCATCAGCTCGGCGACCTTCATGGCCGACTGCAGCGGACTCTTACGCCCGGCCATCCCCAGCAGGGATTCGACGGTGCCGACCAGGCCCGCGCCGGGGTCACGGCGTCCGTCATGGGGCTCCCCGTCGGGAAGTTCGGCGAGAATCTCGCGCCCGGTATCGATCGCCTTGGCAGCCACCGCCAAGCCGGTATCGGCAACGGCCAGCGAAATCCTGAGCGGCGCGGTGATCAGCGACACCAGCTTCATGGCACAACTCTAGGGCGAGTTTGCGCGGTTGGCTGACAATCTCCTGTGAAGAACTCACAGGAACCTCACAGCGAAGATCCAGCGCACCGTAAATTTTGAGGGGAAGATTGTCGGAGGTGAGCATCACGACTGAGACACACCAAGGAACGTTTCCCGTCAACGGCACCACGCCCGCCAAGGTGCTGGTGGTCGACGATGAGTCGAACATCGTCGAGCTGCTCTCGGTCAGTCTCAAATTCCAGGGGTTTGACGTCTATACCGCCGATAGCGGGGCTGCCGCGCTGGATCTGGCCCGCACGGTTCGCCCCGATGCGGTGATCCTCGATGTGATGATGCCCGGGATGGACGGGTTTGGCGTGCTGCGGCGTCTGCGCGCCGACGGTATCGATGCTCCGACGCTTTTCCTCACCGCGCGTGACGGACTGCAGGACAAGATCGCCGGGCTGACGCTGGGCGCCGATGACTACGTCACCAAACCGTTCAGCCTCGAAGAGGTGGTGGCCCGGCTACGCGTCATCCTGCGCCGTTCCGGGATGGGCTCGGAGCCCGCTCGCAAGTCGCGGCTTAGCTTCGCCGATATCGAGCTCGACGAGGACACCCACGAGGTGTGGAAGACCGGCGAGCCCGTCGCGCTCTCGCCCACCGAGTTCACGCTGCTGCGGTATTTCATGATCAACGCGGGCACCGTGCTCAGTAAGCCCAAGATCCTCGACCATGTGTGGCGTTATGACTTTGGTGGCGACGTGAACGTCGTCGAGTCCTACGTCTCGTATCTGCGGCGCAAGATCGACAACGGTGAGAAGCGTTTGTTGCATACGCTTCGTGGCGTGGGATACGTATTGCGCGAGCCGCGGTGAGTACCCGCCCCGGCGTTCGTCGGGGTGTACCGCTGCGGGTGAGCCTCGTGGTCGGAACGTTGGTTCTGGTCGCGCTGGGGTTGGTGGCATCTGGCATCGCGGTGACTACCACCATGCAGCGCACCATGATGAACCGCGCCGATCGGGAGCTGATCGACGCCGCTAATGGGTGGGCGAATCGGCCCCCTCCGCCGCCGCCGACTTTCGACACCAACCGGCATCGGCCGCCGTCCTTGTTCTTCATCCGCACCACCGATGACCGCGGGCGGGTGGTCATCATGCTCAATGACCGTGCCCGGGCCGATCCGGACCTGCCGTTCGACAATGATGTGGGCGGCCGTCCCGTGACGGTGCGCTCTGCCGACGGCACCACCGAGTGGCGTGCGGTGTCCCGCCACGACGCGATGGGCGGGTACACCACCGTCGCCCGCGACATCACCGATGTGCGCACTACGGCCCGGGACCTGTTGTGGTTGCAGGTGGCCATAGGGGCCGCCGTGCTGACTGTGCTTGGTATTGCCGGATATTGGTTGGTGCACCGCAGTCTGCGGCCGCTGGCCGAGGTGGAGGCGACGGCCGCCGATATCGCCGCGGGCCATCTCGATCGACGGGTGCCCGAACGCGACCCGCGCACCGAGGTGGGCCGATTATCGTTGGCGCTCAATGGAATGCTGGCGCAGATTCAGCGTGCGGTGGCCGACTCGCAGAAGTCCGCGAAGACGGCCCGCACCTCTGAGGAGCGCATGCGCCGGTTCATCACCGATGCCAGCCATGAATTGCGCACACCCCTGACCACCATCCGCGGCTACGCCGAGCTCTACCGCCAGGGCGCGGCCACCGATATCGAGCTGGTGCTTGGCCGTATCGAAGGCGAGTCGACCCGCATGGGTCAGCTCGTGGAGGACCTGCTGCTCTTGGCGCGATTGGACGCACATCGGCCCATGGAACAGCGCCTCGTCGACCTGCTGGTGCTGGCCACCGACGCCGTGCACGACGCGAAAGCCACTGCGCCCGAACGTGATGTGGAACTGGAAGTCTTCGATGGGCCAGGGACCCCGGAGGTCATCGGAGACGAACTGAGGTTGCGTCAGGTGCTGGGCAATTTGGTGAGTAACGCGCTCGGGCACACCACCGCGGCCGTCCGGGTTCGGGTGGGCACCGAGGGAGATGACGCCGTCCTGGAGGTCATCGACGCGGGACCAGGCATGACGAAGACTGATGCCGAACGCGTCTTCGAGCGGTTCTATCGCGCGGACACGTCACGTACCCGCAGCAGCGGCGGCACGGGGCTGGGGCTGTCGATCGTTGATGCCCTCACCGCCGCACACGACGGCACGGTCACCGTGCACACCGCGCCGGGTGCGGGCTGCCGATTCGAGGTGCGGCTGCCGCGCGCCGACATGACCGACGACGACGCCGGACCGGACGACCTGGACACCACCGCGACGGCGCCAAAGATCGTGCGGACTAGTCGATCTCAGCCAGCGCAGCCTTGATCTTCGCCTGCGCCTCGTCGAGGGATTCCGCCGAGGCATTGGAATCGGCGTTTTCGAAGCTGAAATCGGTCAGCGTGAAACCCGGGAAGACGTGCACATGCAGATGGGGCACCTCCATCCCGGCGATGATGTAGCCGGCGCGTGGGGCGTCGAAGGCTTTACGGATGGCGCGGCCGACGCGTTGCGCGACGAGGTTGACCTTCGCGAAGACGGCCGCGTCGATGTCCTGCCACTGGTCGATCTCGGCGCGCGGCACCACCAGGGTGTGGCCCTGGGTGATCGGCGCGATGGTGAGGAACGCGACGACATCCTCGTCCTCATAGACGAACCGACCGGGCAGCTCTCCGTTGATGATCTTCGTGAACACACTCGACATGCCCATAGGTTAGTGGGCCGTTCGCGAGGCGCAGGTCGCGGACAGTTCGAGGGGCACGGGGTCGTGCGCGTCGCTGGTATCGGTATCGGCATCGGCCGTGGCGACGGGGCGCGCAGTCATGCCGATCAGGCATCCGGTGATCACCACCGCCGCCCCGAGGAGTTCCATCGCGGTGGGGCGCTCGCCGAGTGCCAGCCACGAAGCGGTGATACCGACGACCGGAACCAGCAGCGAGAACGGTGCCACCCGGCTGGCGGGGTAGCGGCCCATCAGGTACGTCCACAGGCCCAGGCCGACGATGGTGGCCAGCAGCACGATGTACGCCAGGCCGCCGAGGGCGATGAGCCCGCTGCGCTCGCCGAGTGACGTCAGCGAGTGCCATCCGGCCGACGGCCCTTCGGTGAACGCCGAGAGCGCGAACAGCGGGATCGGCGGTACCACCGACATCCACAGGGTCAACCGCATGGGCGTGTGCGGATCGCTGTTGTCTGCCATGGCTTTTCGGCTCGCGATGTTGCCGAACGCCCAGCCGAGGGCGCCGAGCAGCGTCAGGATTACCGGCACCACGGCGGCAGAGGCCCCATGCACGGCCCGATCGGCGGCGATGAGAGCCATGCCGCCGACCGCGAGGGTGATCCCCGCGACCTGCAGACGCGACATCCGTTCGCCGAGTAGCAGCACGCCGAGGATCACCGTGAACGGCGCCGAGGCCTGCAACACCAAGGAAGCGAGCCCTGTCGGCATCCCGTTCGCCATGGCCAGGAACAGGAACGCGAACTGAACGGTGCCGAAGCCGATCCCGTACAGCAGGAACCATCGCAGCGGTACTCGTGGCAGGGGCACGAACAGGATCACCGGGATCGCCAGCACCGCGAACCGCAGTCCGGCGAAGAAGATCGGCGGGAAATGCTCGAGCCCAGCGTGGATCGCCACGAAGTTCAGGCCCCACAACACTGCAACTGTCAGTCCGAGGAGACGGTGCCGGGTTGTCATGCCGTTGATCCTGCGTATCCAATCGATTTAGCACAATCTAATTAATGTGCACTATTGATGTAGATTTCCTTCATGGATGCGCGCCGCCTGCGGATTCTCCGAGAATTTGCCGATCGCGGCACCGTCGGCGAGGTGGCGGACGCGATGAGGCTCACCCCCTCGGCGGTGTCGCAGCAGTTGAAGGTTTTGGCACGGGAGGCCGGTGTGCCGCTATTGCGGCAGGACGGGCGGGGTATCGCTCTTACCGAGGCAGGTCGCGCGCTGGTACTGCGGGCCGACGAGGTGATTGCCGCCGTCGACCGCGCGGCCGAGGAGATGGTGGCGTATCGGGAGGGGACACAGCCGATCGTGCGGATCGCGTCGTTCCCGTCCGGTGGGAGCCTGCTGCTGCCCAGGCTGGTGGCCGCGGTGGCCGGTGAGGTCGATGTGCGTCCGGCAGACGAGGACGTGACGTACAGCGAGGCTCCCGGGTTGTTGACCGAGTACGACATTGTCGTCACCCACCGTGACGAGCGGGCCGCCGTGCTGAGCTCTGCACGGGTGTGGTCGATGACGCTGATGCGTGAGCCCATCGATCTGCTGGTGCACAAGAATCATCCGCTGGCGGGGCGAGGATCGGTGACTCCGTCCGAGTTGGCCGACGAGACCTGGATCAGTGTCCCGGAGGGATTTCCGGTGGACGATGTGCTGGTCTCACTCGGAGTGTCGGCGGGTATTCGACCCCGAGTCCGGTTCCGTTTCAAGGATTTCCAGATCGTCGAGGATATGGTGGCGCACGGCCATGGCATCGCGCTGATGCCGCGATACGTGAGCCGGAGTCCGCGGGTGGCACGCCTGGTCATCCGCGAGGTCCGGGCGGGACGGCTCTACGAGGTGCTGGTCCGTCCCGGTGCCCAGCACCGTCCGGCGATTGCCGCAGCGATCCGCGGCCTGCAGGACGCGGCGGCGGTACTGCAGTCGGGATAGTCGCTGTGGTGTGTGCTCGGCCGGTTGGGTCTCCCATCCATCGGCGAGATCTTTGTGAAAACCGACGCAACAGACACCCGTCCAGAGGGCCGTTGGCATCGAATTACTCCCAAAGCGCAAGAACGTCGGCTCGATCGGTGTAGTTTGCGCACGTTGTCGGTGAGGAGTGTCAATGGCGACCGATAGGTTTGCTCCCGAGGAAGTGGCGCTGCGCCCACGAAATGTCCATTTTGACTGGGGAGCCTCGCCGCTGCACTGGATTCCTGGCGATCCGTACGCATCGCATGTCGTGACGGCGCTCAATTTGTTCCTGCCGGTGGCTGAGCGCTGGTTCAGCGCGTTGTTATCCGATGCGCTGGAATACGTGCGAGACGAGCACCTGCGCGAGGAGATTGTCGGCTTTATCGGACAGGAAGCAGTGCATGCGAAGACGCATGATGAAGTCTTGGTCGACTATGTGCGCCGGCATGGGATCGATCCGGTGCCGTTCACGCGTCAGCTGGAGTGGGTCGTGGCCCAATACGGCCATCGTTCCGCGCGGGCGAATAAGACGAACCGGCGTAAGGCGCTGGCCTCCGGAACCCACGCGCTATGTGCCGCAGAGCATTACACCGGTGTGCTGGGTCATTGGGCACTGAACAACTCATGGGGCGAAATGAACGCCGACCCGATGTTGTGCGACCTGTACCGGTGGCATGGAGCCGAAGAAGTGGAACACCGGCACGTCTCGTACAACGTGGCGAAGTATTTCGGCATGGACTATCTCGCCCAAGTCGTGTCGGGGGTCATGGTTAGCGTTGTCTTCTTCGTAATGCTGCTGCGCGGCACCAGGTTTCTTGTCCACGAAGATCCGGTGTTGCCAAATATCGGCTACATCCGGCTTTTGTGGAAGCTACGCGCTTCCGGGCGGCGGGGTGCGGTGCCCGCTGCCGGATACATAGCTCGCAGCGGACTCCGGCTGCTCAAACGCGACTACAGCCCGGTGGATGAGGGCAGCACTGCGCAGGCGGTCGCCTATCTGGCCACGTCCCCGGCGGCACGCCTTCTCCATGACTAAGGGCCGATTGTCACGGCTCGCAAGAGGTTTACTCAAGCCGTACACGGGCGAGCCGCCCCCTGGGCTCTACCGGGACACCCGCCCTGACGCCTTGATCCGTTTAGCGGGTGCGGCAGTTCCGCACTTTGTGTCGTTGGTGATGCGTCTTGGCGGCGATCGTGAACTGCCCGAGCTTCCGTGCGTCACAAACCGACGAACGGTACGAGTGGTGGATCGTAGGGTGCTTGCCGGTGATTCGGATGTTGTACAGCTGACGCTTGTAGCCGACGATGACGAACCGTTGCCGAGTTGGCATCCGGGGGCGCACATCGATGTCCACCTGCCGTCGGGGCGAATACGCCAGTACTCCTTATGCGGTGATCCACTGCAACCGCTAGAGTATCGAATCGCAGTGCGCCGCATCGAGAATGGAGGCGGTGGGTCCGTGGAGGTACATAGGCTGGCCGCAGGTCATCGAATCGACATCAGTGGCCCCCGCAATGCCTTTATGCTGGCGTTGCCCGGAGTGTCGTCGCGTGCCACAAGTCTGCACTTCATCGCCGGAGGCATCGGCATCACACCGATCTTGCCGATGATCCGGGTGGCCGAGCAGCTGGGTGTGCCCTGGACCTTGTGTTACACCGGTCGGCATCGAGGCAGCTTGCCGTTCGTGGACGAACTGCTTGCGTTCGGAGACAAGGTGCGGGTGCGCACCGATGATCAGGGTGGATTGCCCTGTGCCGGTGAGCTTCTCGGCGGGTTTGACAGAAGAACGGCTGTCTATGTGTGCGGTCCGCCACTGATGGCGCAGTCGGTGATTCGAGCAATCCCGCTGGGCGTCGAGCTACACACCGAGCGATTCTCGCCGCTACCTGTCGCTGACGGTATGGCGTTCGAGGTGGAGTTGGCACGTACCGGAGACGTACTGGCTGTCGCACCGCAGCAGACTGTGTTGGCCGCGTTGCGGGTCGCGCGGCCTAACATCGGGTATTCCTGCCAACAAGGGTTCTGCGGGACGTGCATACAGCGCGTGCTGTCCGGTGAGGTAGAGCATCGTGATGGAACCCTCACCGAGCAACAGCGAGCGGCGGGCCACATGCTGGTCTGCGTTTCCCGGGCGACATCGGCGGGCGCCCGGATCGTGGTGGACCTATAGTCCCGCGACCCGATTTGTATGCGCCTTAATGTGTTCCAGCACTAGAGCCGCAGTTTCGCTCGGTCGTTCCGCTGCGATCCAGTGGGAGACACCATCGAACACCTCGAACCGATAAGGCCCGTCGACGTATTTGGCGGTATTTTCGGCGGCCCTGCGACCCAGCGCCGCATCGTCGGTGCTCCATACATACAAGGTCGGGATCTGGACCTGCCCAGGACCGGACGGCTTGGCATACCGCATAGCGCGGTACCAATTGATGGTCGCGGTGGCGGCGCCAGGCTCGCGTGCCAATTCCAGTGTTTCCTGGACCTTGGCGTCGCTGAGCCTCATATCTCGTGCCAACTTGCGGACGAGCAGGCCGTTCCCTGTGGTCTGTCGTTCCGGTAGCCAGGGGATCTGGAAGAAGAGCATGTACCAAGACTTCAGAATCTGCCCGCGCGGCAAGGCGGCGAGAAACGCCCGCGGATGTGGCACCGAGAGGATGGATGCGGTGATCACGCGGTCGGCATGCTGCCCGGCTAGTTCCCAGGCGACCGCAGCGCCCCAGTCATGTCCCAGCACATGGAATTTCGGTACTTCGGCCTGATCGGCAAGTGCCAGGATGTCGCCGGCTAGCTTGTCGAGTGTGTAATTCCGTATGCCTTTAGGGCGGGCACCGGGGGAGTAGCCCCGCTGGTCCGGGGCCAGCACCCGAAACCCGGCGGCGGTGAGGATCGGGATTACACCGCTCCAGCTGTCTGCGCGCTCGGGAAAACCGTGCAGAGCAACGATCACCGGTCCGTCGAGCGGGCCCTCGTCGATGACGTCGAAGGTCAGCCCGTCATTGGTGAACGTCGACAGGCGTGTCGCCGCGCTCATCGGACCGCGAGTTTCTCACCGGCCTTCAGATACCGGCCGGTCTGCAGATCGTGCCCGTACCCCTCGATGAACTCACCGAGACGGAACACCACCTTGCCGCCGACCGCGGTGGCAATGACGGTCTCGTCATTGCGGTTCACCATGCGAGACAGGTTGTCGAAGAATGGAGCCTGCGCCTCGTTGTAGGCATCGACGCTGCCGTCCAGCTTCTCCGGATCGATGATGACGAAATCGGCACGGTCGCCCTCGCGCAGGTGCCCGGCGTCCAGCCCGAACCAGTCGGCCAGTTCGCCGGTGAGTCGATGCACGGTGTGGCCAAGGGACAAGACGGGTTTCCCGGCCTTCTGGGCGTCGTTCATGCGCTTGAGGAAGCGCAGGTGGAAGTTGTAGAACGCCATATTACGCAGGTGCGCACCGGCATCGGAGAAGCCCATCTGGAAGTTGGGGTCCTTGGCCATCTCGTCGAGCACCTTGGGACGGTGGTTGCCGACGGTCGTCGTCCAGCGGACGTTCTTCTCGCCGTTCTCGACCAGGACGTCCAGGAAGGCATCCAGTCCCTCGATTCCGCGCTCGTCACCGATCTGACCGAAGGTCTTGCCGATCAGCGAGGCATCGGGGCATTCCACGATGACGGCATCGTGGAAGTCTTTGTGCCACAGGCCTGGCTTGTGCTTCTTGATGGCGAACTCGCGCCGGAATTTGCGGCGATACGCCTTGTCGGCCATCAGTTTGTTGCGCTCGAGCTGCTCCTTGATGTGCAGGGCGGCGGTGCCCGCACCGAACTCCTCGAACACCGGCAGATCGATGCCGTCGGAGTACAGCGTGAACGGCACGGGCAGGTGCTGGAACTTGACGTTGGACTTGAAGATCTTGTTGCCGATTCGTGCTGCGGCGCTGAAGAACACGTTGGCGCCCTTGATGCTCTTGGAGTCGGCCGCGACCAGCAAGCTGACGGGAACAGCCTTGCGGCGCTTGAAGAAACGTGTTCCCGTGGACAGGAAGAACAGCACCGCGGTGGCCGGGTTGTTGATGTTCGGGGCGCTCTGCAGGATGCGGTCGCGCTTGCGCAGCACGTTGATGAGGCGCCACCGCTCATGCCACCACGCGTAGGTCGACGGCAGCGCGCGCGAGCGGTAGCGGTCCCCATCGAGCTTGTCGATCGGGGCGTCCATTCCCGACATCCCCAGCATGCCGGCATCGAGTGCCTTTTCGAGCATGTCAGCCATGCGGTCGAGTTCCGTGCGGGTGGGGAAGGACCAGTTGTTGGTGGCGCGGCCCAGTCCCATGACGGCGGTGCGCAGATCGGAATGCCCAAGGAAAGAGGTCACATTCGGGCCGAGCGGCAGCGCGTCGATCTTCTTGACGTAGCTTTCCGGATCGGTCCAGTCCTGGAACTCGTTGAGCGCGCCGATCACATGCTTGCGAGGCACCGCCTCCACACGGCTGAACAAGTCGGCGGCGTCGTCGGGCTTGGCATAGACGGTCGACATGGAACAGCAGCCCAACACGATGGTGGTGACGCCGTGGCGCACCGACTCATCGAGGCCGGGGTTGAGCAGCACCTCGGCGTCGTAGTGGGTGTGCATATCGACGAACCCAGGCAGAACCCACTTGCCGCCGGCATCGATCACCTCGGGGCAATCGGTCTCGTCGAGCGGCGTGGTGGAGACGGTGGCAACCCGCCCCTCCTTGATACCGAGGTTGGCCCTACGAGGTTCGGAATTGGTGCCGTCGAACCAGAGGCCATCGCGAATGATCAGGTCGTAGTCGCTCATGGGGGCTGCCCTTCGTTGGGTGTTACGGCGAGTCTAAAAAAGATGGCAACCAATCACAATGTTAGTGATGGGCGCCACATTGGAGTTGCATTCCTCTAGTGTGCACCCGTGAGTCCCACCCAGGCCGAGCGCCGTGAATCCACGATCGCGAGGCTGCTCGAATCCGGTATCGGCACCATCGCTGAGCTGGGATATTCGCGTGCCTCCGTGCAGCGGATCGCGAAGCGGGCCGGGCTCTCCTACGGGGCGCTGTTCCGGCATTTTCCGACTGTCGGTGAGTTCATGGCCGCGGTGGCGCGCGAGACGCTGCGTCGCCAGCTGGCCACCGTGCGCGCACAGTTCGACGAGGCGGGCGACCGCCTCACCGAATTCGAGGACGTAATGGCGGTGATGCGCTCGCTCAAGGAGGAGCCCATCAACGCCGTGCTCTACGAACTCATGGTGGCCGCGCGCACCGACACGCAGCTGCGGGAGACCTTGCAGGTCGCGGTCGCCGAGTACGGCGCTCAGATGGTCACGCTGGCGCGCTCGGTGCCGGGAACCGACCGGTTGTCCGACACGGAGCTGGTGACGTTGGTCTTCATGATCACCGACATGTTCGACGGGGAGGCACTGGTGAAGACGCTGCGTCCCTATCCGGAGCTCGTCGCGGGCAGGGACGAGTTGCTTGCCAAGCTACTGCGGGGATACCGCCCGGATGCATAGCCAGGCATACCCAAGCCGATAGGGTGACGCGTATGGAGTCCTTGCGTGTCTTGGTTCTTGGGTCCGGTGGCCGTGAACACGCTCTGTTGATCGCCCTGAAGCGTGACCCGCACGTGGACTACCTGGCGGTAGCCCCGGGTAATGCGGGGACCTCAGCGGTGGCCGAACAGCATGCCGTCGACATCAGCTCCGGTGCCGAGGTCGCGGCGTTGGCCGCCAAGCTCAACATCGACCTCGTGGTGATCGGGCCCGAGGTGCCGTTGGTACTGGGCGTGGGTGACGCTGTTCGCGCGGCGGGTATCGCGTGCTTCGGCCCTTCGGCGGCCGCCGCTCGCATCGAGGGTTCCAAGGCCTTCGCCAAGGACGTCATGACGGCTGCGGGCGTGCGTACCGCGCGCAGTGAGATCGTCGACAACCCAGCGCATCTGGACGCCGCGCTGGACCGGTTCGCGAGCGAGCCGGCCTGGGTGGTCAAGGATGACGGGCTGGCCGCGGGTAAGGGTGTGGTGGTCACCGATGATCGCGCCGCGGCCCGCGCCCACGCCGCCAGCCTGCTCGACGACGGACATCCGGTGCTGCTGGAGTCCTTCCTGGACGGCCCCGAGGTTTCGCTGCTGTGCATCGTCGACGGCGAGACGGTGGTGCCGCTGCTGCCCGCGCAAGACCACAAACGGGTCGGTGACGGCGACACCGGTCCGAACACCGGCGGCATGGGCGCCTACAGCCCGCTGCCCTGGCTGCCCGATGAGACCGTCACCGATATTGTTAACACCATCCTCAAACCCGTTGCCGCTGAACTTGTTAAGCGTGGCAGTCGATTCTCTGGCGTGCTGTACGCCGGCCTGGCGATCACTTCGAACGGCCCCTCGGTCGTCGAATTCAATTGCCGCTTCGGTGATCCTGAGACGCAGGCGGTGTTAGCGCTGCTGGAATCACCGCTGGGGCAGCTGCTGAATGCCGCCGCGACCGGAACCCTCCCCGACTTCGGCCCGCTGCGCTGGCAGGACGGCAGTGCCGTGACCGTCGTGCTGGCCGCCGAGAACTATCCGCTGCGTCCGCGCACCGGCGATGTGATCACCGGCTCGGAGGCCGAGGGTGTCCTGCATGCCGGGACGGCCCGTCGGGAAGACGGGGCCGTCGTGTCCTCGGGTGGGCGGGTGCTTTCCGTTGTCGGCACCGGCAAGGACCTGCAGGCCGCACGCGCCGACGCCTACGCAAAGATCGAGGCAGTTCGCCTGCCCGGCAGTCACTTCCGTACTGATATCGGATTGGCTGCTGCCGAAGGGCGTATCAGCCTCTAGGGGGATGGCAAGGGGGGATCGGTGGCACGTCGCAACTGGTATGCGCTGGGCGCGGTGGCGCTGGTGCTCGCCGTGATCGTGCTGTTGGTGATCACCTGGCGGTCGAACCGATCGCAGGCGGTGCCGGCCCCGTACATCCACGAGCTGTCGTTGTGTACGGCCGTTTTCGCCGTGGCGGAGCGCGCAGAATCCGAGTACGAGGACTTCTCGAAATTGACGAGGAATCGCACGTGGTCATGGGAGGACCCGCGGGTCGGGCCCGCTGCCTCGGCGTTCAGCACGGCGTTGCGGCGTGAGGCAGAGTCTTTACGGACGCTGATGCCGGACGATCATGCCGACCATGGACTGACTCTGGAGGCGGACATCCGCGGCATGGCAGAGAACGATGTTGTGCTCGCCGACAAGCTCGCCCGCCGTGACGGGCTCCTTTCGGTCGACGCATTGGTTCTCCGCTACGAATTCGCGCATCAGTCGGCGGCCCGCTCCTGCGACATAACCCGTGACTTCGAAGCCATCAGGCAGGAACAAGTACGCCAGTGCGAAGGACGCCGGTCGGGGTCGGTTGCCAATTGGTGGACGATGAGCTGCGTTCAGGAGCCTATAGAGCCCTCGACGACCTTCGAGATCCCGCCTAACCCGGGGCTTTAGGCGGCCAGGATCGGTGCGATCCAGCCCAGCGCGAGTGGGACCTGCGACAGCCAGTACCCGCCCTCGTGTGCGCCCGGACCGAAATCTCCGGCCGGGGGCGCCGCCAGCTGCTCGGCGAAAACCTTACTGGCCGTGTAGAACCTGTCGTCATAGCCGGACGACACCCACACCGGCAGCCCGTTGAGCTGAGGCCGACCGAAAACCGAGTTCTCTTCCCAGTTCTCCTCGTTGTCAAAGGCGTCAGCGGTGGCCTCGGGGTAGGACAGCCATATCGACGGGGACACCGCGGCGACGGCTGCGGTTCGGGGTCCGCCCAGACGCGCACCGTTGAGCAGCGCGCCATAGCCGCCCGCGGACCAGCCCATGAAGGCCACCCGAGAGACGTCGAGGCCCTCCTGCTCGGCGAGCATCGGCAGGAACTCGTCGATGATCATCGCGCCGGGGTCGTCGCCGTTCTGATGCGGATGCCAGTAGCTGTTGCCCCCGTCGATCGCGGCGACCGCGAAGGGCGGCGCCCCGGCGGCGACCAGATCCCCGAGCATCCGCTCATATCCCCAGTAGATGGTCCGATCGGCGTTCTCGTCGCGGCCGTGCAACATGATCACCGGACGCACGGGCCAGTCGACTCCGGGTGGTCTGGCTACCTTCCATCCGGTGGGAGTGCCTCTGCGGGCCTCGGAGATGAAGGAACCGCTGGTGACATCGGCCGCGGCCCGTGCGGGTGCCGCGAGCGTCGGAAGAAGCGCAGCACCGGCCCCGAGCGCGGCACCCATCTGCAACAGGCGACGTCGGCTCATTTCGGTCACGGGATCGATAATGCCAGCGGATGGCAAACCCGTCGAGGTCCAGCCAACAGCGGGAGAACAGCCCTACGCGGTGAGCAGCGGCGACATCCACGCGAGCTCGGCGCCGATCTGTGAGCTCCAGAACGAGCCATCGTGACCGCCGGGGCTGAAGCCGCCCGCAGGTGGTGTCGGAAGCTGGGCGATGAACTGCTTGGTGGCGCTGTAGAACGGATCGCTGTCACCGCAGTCGATGCGCAGCGGAATGGAGTTCAGTGCGGCCAGCCCCCATACCGAGTTGGCGGCGTAGTCCTCGGGACCGTCGAAGGCGCCGGGTGCGGCGGCACCGGAGGACGTCCACAGCGCCGGGCTGACGGCGGTGATGGCGGCAGTTCGGCCGGCGCCCAGGCGTGAGCCCAGGAGCATGGCGCCGTATCCGCCCATCGACCAGCCCAGAAATGCGACACGCGAAGTATCGAGTCCCTGCTCGGCCAGCAGTGGGATGAATTCGTCCAGCACCATCGCCCCGGAGTCCTCACCCGAGGACCGCTTGTGCCAGTAACCGCCGCCGCCATCGACGCTCACCAGGGCGAAGGGCTTGGCTCCCGCCGTGACGGCCTGCGCCAGCATGTTCTCCACGCCGCCCTCCATGACTCCGGCGGCGGTCTGTCCCTTGCCGTGCAGCGCGATGATGGGCCGGATGGGGCCGGTTACCCCGGGTGGCCGGGCGATACGCCATTCGGTGCGGACACCGCCGCGCGCCGCCGAGACAAAGGAGCCCGCGGCAATGGCGCCGTCGGCATGGGCAGGGAAAGCCCCCAGACCGGCCAGTGCGGCACCGGCACCGGTTGCCGCGCCGAGCTTGAACAGGGAGCGTCGAGACAGATCACGCATGGGGACATCATGCCGGTTCCGTCCAGATCCAGATATTCGATACCGTCGCAGCCGTGGTAGGTCTCTCGCGGCGCTCGGACGTTCCGCCGTTCTATGTCATGGACGTGCTGACGGCGGCCGCCGCACGGCAGCGCACGCACGGGGACATGATCTCCCTGGCCGCAGGGCAGCCGTCGACCGGCGCACCCGCTGTGGTTCTCGATGCGGTCCGAGAGGCTCTCGGCACGCAGGTGCTCGGATACACCGAAACACTCGGGTTGCTGGAACTGCGTGAGGCGATCGCCGGGTACCACCGCGAGCGTTCGGGTATCGAGGTCGAGGCGCAGGACGTCGTCGTCACCACGGGATCCTCGGGCGGATTCACGCTGTTGTTCCTCGCGGCCTTCGATGTGGGCGATGCGGTCGTGATGACCCGGCCCGGTTACCCCGCATACCGTAATTGTCTTGCCGCGCTTGGCTGTCGGGTTGTCGAGATCGACTGCGGGCTCCAGACGCGTTACCAGCCGACGGTGGCGATGCTGGAAGCATTTTTGCAGGAGGAAGGTCGACCCCCTGCCGGTCTCATCGTCGCCAGTCCTGCTAACCCAACCGGCACCATCATCGACGCGAGGGAGCTGGAGGCCCTCGCGCTGTGGTGTGAAGCCAACGGCACACTGCTGATCTCCGACGAGATCTACCACGGGCTGTCCTACGGCGATCAAATGACTTCCAGTGCATGGGAATTCAGTCGAGAATCGGTGGTTATGGGCTCGGTGTCCAAGTACTTCTCGATGACGGGTTGGCGGTTGGGCTGGATGCTGGTGCCGCGCCGGTTCCTGCGTGCCGTCGACAGACTGTCCTCGAACTTCACAATCTGCCCGCCGGCTGTTTCGCAGTACGGTGCGCTGGCGGCGTTCAGCCCCGAGGCGCGCGTCGAGCTCGACGGGCATGTGCGCCGGTATGCGGCGAACCGGACGCTGCTCATCAGCGGTCTTGCCGACGCGGGCATTACCAAGATCGCGCCGCCCGATGGCGCGTTCTACGCGTATGCCGATATTGAGCACCTGACCGGTAATGCCAAGCAGTGGTGTGCGGACCTGTTGGCGCGCACTGGGGTAGCCGTCGCGCCCGGCATCGACTTTGACACCGTGCGTGGTCACCACACCATCCGCCTGAGCTTCGCCGGCAGCACAGATGCGATCGAGGAGGCTCTGGTGCGACTCGGCCGGGCCTGATGTGGCCGCTTGCATGAGATAGCGCAAAACGCCCGTGGGGACGCGTCTCTGCTGGCAGCATGACATGACGTGACAGTCAGGCAACAGGTCGAGGTGTTCCCCGAAGGGAATGCCGCGCACCGTCCGCAAGCCACCCCGAAGGGGGAACGACGACGGCGGGCGTTGATCAGTGCTGCCGCTGATCTGTTGCGGGACAATGGTATTGATGCGGTTCGGCATCGGGCGGTGGCGCAGCGTGCCGGCCTGCCATTGGCCTCGACCACGTATTACTTCTCCTCGTTGGAGGACTTGATCGCGCGAGCTGTCGAACACGCGGGAACCCACGAGCTGGAACAGATCCAGGAACGGCTGTCGCTGGTTCAATACCGGCGCCGCGGAGCTGCCGCCACCGCCGAGGCGGTGGTGGAGCTGTTGTTCGGCACGCCGGGTTTCGGTGGCGGGGAACAGCTGGTGTCGCGGTACGAGCGTGAACTGGCGTGCAGTCGCCATCCCGAACTGCGCGAGGTGCAGCAGCGTCTCCGGGAACAGCGCGACGATGCCGTGGCCCAGGTGGTGCGCCGGTCCGGTCGGTCCATCGATAACGTCCGTGTCGCGGTGCTGATTTCGACCATCGATGGGGCGATGGTGGGTGCGCTCACCGAGGCGGCCAGTAGTCCACAGGCGACTGCCACGGCGATGCTGGTGGACGTCATCGATGTGCTCGCACCGTTGGAAGTGGAACAGCTGGCTGAGTCGATTTCCTTCCCCCCATAGACTCTGGTTGTGCAAATCCCTAACGTCCTGGCATCCCGGTACGCGAGCGATGCCATGGCAGCGCTCTGGTCGCCGCAATCAAAGGTGCTGTTGGAGCGCCAGTTGTGGATCGCTGTGCTGCGCGCACAACGCGATCTCGGCATCGACGTTCCCGACGGCGTTATCGAGGATTACGAGCGCGTGGTCGAGAAGGTTGACCTGGACTCCATCGCCGCCCGCGAGCGTGTCACCCGTCACGATGTCAAGGCTCGTATCGAGGAGTTCAATGCCCTCGCCGGGCACGAGCACATCCACAAGGGGATGACGAGCCGCGACCTCACCGAGAACGTGGAGCAGCTGCAGATCCGGCGGTCGCTGGAATATGTGCATGCTCACGGTGTCGCGGTGGTGGCGCGGCTCGCGCGTCACGCCGTCGAATACCGGGATGTGGTGATGGCCGGACGCAGTCACAACGTGGCCGCACAGGCCACCACCTTGGGTAAGCGGTTCGCATCGGCGGCCGACGAGACGTTGATCGCGCTCACTCGGTTGCGTGAGCTTCTCGACCGGTATCCGCTGCGTGGGATCAAGGGTCCCATGGGTACCGGGCAGGACATGCTCGATCTGTTCGACGGGGACGTGGTCAAGTTGGCCGCGTTGGAGCAGCGTATTGCCGAGCACCTCGGGTTCTCGGCTGCTCTGACCAGCGTTGGCCAGGTGTATCCACGCTCTCTGGACCACGATGTGGTGTCCGCGCTGGTGCAGCTCGGTGCCGGCCCCTCCTCACTGGCGCACACCATTCGGCTGATGGCCGGGCACGAGCTGGTCACCGAGGGCTTCGCGCCCGGGCAGGTGGGTAGCTCGGCGATGCCTCACAAGATGAACACCCGCAGCTGTGAACGGGTCAACGGCTTGCAGGTGATTCTGCGTGGGTATGGCTCCATGGCTGCGGAACTGGCTGGGGCGCAATGGAATGAAGGCGATGTGTTCTGCTCGGTGGTGCGGCGTGTGGCGCTGCCCGATGCCTTCTTTGCCATCGACGGGATGATCGAGACGTTCCTGACCGTGCTCGACGAGTTCGGTGCTTACCCGGCGGTGATCGACCGGGAGCTGCGTCGCTATCTGCCGTTCCTGGCGACCACCAAGGTGCTGATGGCTGCGGTGCGCGCCGGGGTTGGACGCGAAGAAGCCCACGAGGTCATCAAGGAGCATGCCGTCGCGACAGCGCTCGCCATGCGTGAAAAGGGCGCCGAACCAGACCTTTTGGGCTTGCTGGCCGAAGATCCGAGGCTGCCGCTGGACGCTGCGGCCCTGGAAGCCGCGCTGGCAGATCGGGCCTCGTTCACCGGTGCCGCAGCCGACCAGGTCGATCGGGTGGTGGCCGATGTTTCCGCGCTTGTCGACGCCTACCCCGAGGCCGCGGCCTACAACCCGGGTGCCATTCTGTAGTTCATGGGCTGCGCGGCTCTTCGTGGCATAGACCTGACCGACCTGGACAACTTCGCCGGCGGGTTTCCGCACGCCCTGTTCGCACAGCATCGGCGCGAGGCGCCGGTGTACTGGCACGCGCCCACCGAGAACACCCCGGACAACGAGGGCTTCTGGTCGGTGGCCACTTATGCGGAAACCTTTGAGGTGCTGCGTGATCCGGTGATGTACTCATCGGTGACCGGGGGTGACCGGCCCTACGGCGGCACCCTCATACAGGACCTGCCGATCGCCGGGCAGGTGCTCAACATGATGGATGACCCGCGACACCGCCAGATCCGCAAGTTGGTGAGCTCCGGACTGACCCCACGCATGATCCAGCGGGTCGAGGATGACTTGCGGATGCGCTGCCGGGCGCTCGTGGACGCGGTGCAGCCGACCGTGCCGTTTGACTTCCTTGTCGATATCGCCGCAGAGCTGCCCATGCAGATGATCTGCATCCTGCTGGGGGTACCGGAGTCTGAACGGCACTGGCTGTTCGAGGCAGTTGAGCCCAGTTTCGACTTCGGCAAGTCACGGCGCTCGCACGTCACCAGCTCTTTGGGCGATCCCAGCTCCGTTATGTATCAATATGGTTCGGAGTTGGTTGCAGCGAAACGTGCGGCACCCGCCGACGACATGTTGTCTGTGGTTGCCAATGCGACGGTCGATGATCCGGAAGCGCCCGCGCTGTCGGACGCCGAACTGTATCTGTTCTTCTACCTGTTGTTCAGTGCCGGTGCCGAGACCACGCGCAATGCCATTGCCGGTGGCCTGTTGGCACTGCTGGAAAACCCCGGCCAATTCCGTTCCCTGCGTGAAGATCTTGCCCTGCTACCGACGGCTATCGAGGAGATGCTGCGCTGGACCTCGCCGTCACCGTCCAAGCGCAGGACGGCAACCGCTGATGTGATGTTGGGCGGGCAGCAGATCGTCGCAGGACAGAAGGTAGTGGTCTGGGAGGGCTCGGCGAATCGCGATGCGCTGGCTTTCGACCGGCCGGACGTCTTCGACATCACGCGCAAACCGAATCCTCACTTAGGCTTTGGACAGGGCGTGCATTTCTGTCTGGGGGCACATCTGGCTCGTCTGGAGCTGCGAGTGGTGTTCGAGGAGCTGCTGCCGCGTTTTGCGTCATTGCAACTGGCCGGGCCGGTGGAATGGACGCGCAGTAACCGGCATACCGGTATCCGCCATCTGCTTGTGGCGGCCTCCTAACGCGCCGTGATCGGCTAGGAGGTGCGCCAGGCTTTCGGTGTGCTGATACCCGAGGCCCTCAATTCGATGGCCGCCAGGCCCCGCATCGACGCGGTGTCCTGAGCACGCCAGGCCGCCACCGGATCGGGCGTGACCACCGCCAGCTTCTTCAGCGGCCGGTTGGCGAGTGCCCGCAGGGCCAGCAGCTGTTCACCGGCGGGGGTGGCCGCCAGCTGTACCGCGACCAGCTTGCGGCGAAAGAACCTGATCCGCAAAAAGATCCACGGCCCTGCGAACGCCAGAATGGGAGGCGCGGCGACGGCGATCGCCAAAACGATCGCCAGCCAGGTCGCAGTGGTGTCCAGATTGTGGCCGGCCCCGGCCAAATCGGCGGCCGCCTCGCTGGCCGCACGCAACGGTCCGCCCACCTTGTCGCCCACCAAGGGGATCCGGTGTGCGCTGTCGCCGGCGGAGTTCAGATTGTCCGAAATACCGTCGGCGCCGTCCTTCACCTGCCGGCCTACCTCGGCGATCGTCGACACCGCGGCGTGCACAGCAAGCCCGACGAACACCCAGATCGTGCTCCAGATCGCGACCGCTACGTCGCTGAACAACTGGCCGAGCAACCGTCCCGGTCGGGTCGAGTAGGGCAGGAATCGCATGAATCGTAGGATGGCACGATGCGTCCTCCGCTGTCCGATTACCAGCATGTGGCCAGCGGAAAGGTCCGTGAGCTGTACCGAGTCGACGACGAGCACCTGCTGTTTGTCGCCACCGACCGAATTTCCGCATTCGATTTCGTCCTGGACACGCCAATACCGGACAAGGGGCGCATCCTCACCGCGATGAGCGTCTTCTTCTTCGGGCTGCTGACCGTGCCGAACCATCTGGCCGGACCGCCCGATGACCCGCGCATACCCGAGGAGGTGCTGGGCAGGGCACTGCTGGTGCGCCGGCTCGACATGCTCCCCGTGGAGTGTGTGGCACGTGGATACCTCACCGGGTCCGGACTGCTGGACTACCAGCGCACCGGTGCGGTGTGCGGTCACGTGCTGCCACAGGGGCTCGGTGAGGCCAGTCGACTGGATCCGCCGTTGTTCACCCCGGCGACGAAGGCCGACATCGGAGAGCACGATATGAATGTCGATTTCGCCGCCGTGGTGGATCTTGTCGGCGGCGTGCGCGCCAACCAACTGCGCGACGAGACGATCAAGATCTACACCAGGGCCGCAGCACACGCCCTGCACAAGGGAATCATCTTGGCCGACACAAAATTCGAGTTCGGTGTCGATATCGAAGGCACCCTGGTGCTGGCCGACGAGGTGTTCACCCCCGACTCGTCGAGGTACTGGGACGCGGCCAACTACAAGGCAGGTGTGGTGCAGGACAGCTTCGACAAGCAGTTCGTGCGCAACTGGCTCACCGGTCCCGAATCGGGATGGGATCGCGCGTCGGATACTCCGCCGCCGCCATTGCCCGAGGCGGTGGCGGTAGCCACCCGCGAGCGGTACATCGAGGCATATGAACGCATCTCGGGGCTCAGCTTCGCTGATTGGATCGGCCCGTCGGCGTGAGCGGGCCCGTACGCCCGCCCACCGCGAACCGCATCGACACCCTGCGCGAGTACCACGGGGATACCTTCGTCGATCCGTACGAATGGATGCGCGCGAAGGAGAGCCCAGAGGTCATCGCGCACCTGGAGGCAGAGAACGCCTACGTCGATGACCAGCTTGGCCACCTAGAAGGCCTGCGCAACAGCATCTTCGGCGAGATCAAGTCCCGCACCAAGGAGACGGATCTCTCGATTCCCACTCGGATGGGGCAGTGGTGGTACTACGCCCGAAGCTTCGAGGGCAAGCAGTACGGTACTCATTGTCGTTGTCCGATAGGCGAATCCGTCGGAATCGACAGCTGGCGGCCTCCGGCGCTGGATCACGATGTTCCTGGCGAGCAGATCCTGCTCGACGGCAACGTGGAAGCCGAGGGGCACGACTTCTTCTCCCTGGGAGCTGCGACCGTCAGCCCCGACGGAAACACGTTGGCCTACTCGGTCGACGTCGTCGGCCACGAGATGTACACCCTGCGCTTCAAGGATCTGCGGACCGGCCAGATGTACCCGGACGAGATCACCGACATCGGTGCCGGCGCAACCTGGGCGATGGACAGTCGCACCCTGTATTACCCGGTGATCGATGAAGCATTCCGGCCCTACGCTATTCGCAGGTACACCTTGGGTAGTGATACGGAGCCCGTCGAGGTGTTCTCCGAGCCGGACGAGCGTTTCTGGATCGGCGTGGGCCGTACCCGTAGTGACCGCTTTGTCGCCATCAGCGTGCACTCGTCGGTGACGTCCGAGATCCTGATCGGCGACGCCGAAGACCCCGCGACCACCTTCTCTCCAGTCTGGCTGCGCCGCACCGGTATCGAATACACCGTCGATCATGTTGTGGTCGGCGGTGAGGATCGGCTCCTGATCCTGCACAACGACGGAGCGGTGAACTTCGCGCTCGCAGACCTACCGTGCGCCGCGGTCGCCCAGGGACCAGCCGACCCGGCACTGGCCCGCACCTTGATCGCCCATCGTGACGATGTGCGCCTGGACGGTGTCGAAGCCTTCGCCGAGCGTTTCGTGATCGGCTATCGCCGAGAAGCGCTGCCACGCATCCAGGTATGGCCGATTGAGGCCGACGGATACGGTGCGCCGCAGGAGGTCGAGTTCGACTCGGAGCTCATGCTGTCCGGTCTGGGCGACAACCCAGAATGGAACTCGCCGCTGCTGCGTGTGGGTTGCACATCCTTCATCACGCCGACGCGGGTGTACGACCTCGACGTACACACCGGGGAACGTACGCTGCTCAAGGAACAACCCGTTCTCGGCGGTTATCGCCGGGAAGACTATGTGGAGCGACGGGAATGGGCGGTGGCCCAGGACGGCACCCGGATACCGCTGTCGGTGGTTCATCGCACGGACACTCGTGAACCGGCGCCGACCATCCTCTACGGGTATGGCGCCTACGAGATGTGCGAGGACCCGCAGTTCAGCATTGGACGCCTCTCGCTGCTGGACAGGGGAGTGGTGTTCGTCATCGCCCATGTGCGCGGTGGCGGTGAGATGGGCCGCCTCTGGTACGAGGACGGCAAGATGCTGCACAAGAAGCACAGCTTCACCGACTTCGTAGCGGCAGCACGACATCTCGTTGATGCTGGAATTGCGTTGCCGGATAGGCTCGCGGCCTGGGGCGGGAGCGCGGGCGGTCTGTTGGTGGGTGCCGCCGTGAACCTGGCGCCAGAACTGTTCGCCGGGGTGCTGGCGCAAGTGCCCTTCGTGGATCCGGTCACCACAATCTGTGACCCGACGCTGCCGCTCACCGTTACCGAATGGGACGAGTGGGGAAATCCCCTGGAAGACAAGGATGTATACGACTACATCAAGTCGTACTCGCCATACGAGAACATCCGTGCCACCGAGTATCCGACCATTCTCGCGATGACGTCACTGCATGACTCGCGGGTGCTGTACGTCGAACCTGCCAAATGGGTCGCCGAGCTGCGGCACACGACTACAGGCGATCGCCCCATCTTGATGCGCACCGAGATGACGGCGGGGCACGGTGGTATCAGCGGACGCTATGAGCGCTGGAAAGAAAGCGCATTCCAACTCGCCTGGGTGCTCGATGTTCTTGGTGCCGTGAAGGAGTAGTCGGTTGTCCGACGAAGTCGTCGTTGTCACCGGCGCTGGCGGGATGGGCAAGGTCATCGCCCGCCGCCAGGGTATTGGTAAGACCCTGGTGATCGCGGACTACAACGAGCACGCACTGCGAGCTGTCGTCGACGAGCTGAAGACCGATGGACACAACGTCATCGGGCACCGCGTTGACGTCTCCTCTCGCGAGTCGGTATCCGGGCTCGCCGCCGTCGCCGCGGAGCTTGGGCGGATCACCCAGGTGGCGCACACCGCCGGTCTCTCTCCGGCGCAGGCCCCGGCACAAGCCATTCTGGCCGTCGACCTGGTGGGGGTGGCCCTGGTTCTGGAGGAGTTCGGCAACGTCGTGTCCTCCGGCGGCGCGGGCGTGGTGATCGCCAGCATGGCCGGCCATATGCCCATGGAACTCTCGGCCGAGCAGGAGCGGGAACTGGCGGGTACCGGCGCCGAGGATCTGCTCGCGTTACCGTACGTTCAGAGCATCGAGTATCCCGCGGTTGCCTACCAGTTGTCGAAGCGCGCCAACCATATTCGCGTGCGAGCACTTGCCGGCAATGGGGTGCGCGCGGCGCCCGGCTCAACTCGATCAGCCCGGGGGTGGTGTCCACCAAGATGGGACATCAGGAACTCGCCTCGGAGACCGGTGCCGTCACCAAGGCCATGATCGACGGATCGGCGACCAGACGGATCGGCACGTCCGACGACATTGCCGCGGCAGCGGCCTTCCTGCTCGGTACCGAGGCGTCGTACATCACCGGGACCGATCTTTTGGTCGACGGAGGAGTGGTCGCCGCGGTGCGGTCCGGCCAGCTGTTCAGTTGATGGCCGACTCCATGTCTTCCAGTGTCCGGCCCTTGGTTTCGTTCACCCAGCGCGCCACGAACACCAGCGACACCACCGCGCAGATCGCGTAGAACCCGTAGGCGATTCCCAACGAGTCGCGCAGCGCGGGGAAGCTGACGGTCACCAGCCAGTTGGCAGCCCAGTTTCCGGCCGTGGCCACTCCCATGGCCGCCGCCCGGATTCGGTTGGGGAAGATCTCGCCGAGCAGCACCCACACCACCGGGCCCCAGGACATTCCGAACGCCACGACAAACAGGTTGGCAGCCACCAGCGCAACGGGTCCGGCGACGGGTCCCAGGTGCGGCTTGCCGTCCAGGACGGTGGCCGAACTGAAGACGATTGCCATCGTGCTGAGCGTCACGGCCATCCCGGCCGAACCAATGAGCAGCAAGGGCTTGCGGCCCACGCGGTCGATCAACGCGATGGCCACCAGCGTTGTGGCGATGTTCGTGATGGAGGTGATAACCGTGATGGTGAAGGACGAGCTCTCGCCGAATCCGACGGCCTGCCACAGCACATTCGAGTAATAGAAGATCACGTTGATGCCTACTAGCTGCTGGAATACCGCCAGCGCCACACCAACCCACACGATGCCGTACAGACCACCGGTGGGCTTGCGTAGATCACGCCACGAGGGCGCGGTGCTCTGGTCGAGAGTTTCCTGGATTCGGGTGATCGTGATGTCCAGGTTCTTCTCCCCGAGCAGCCTCGTCAGCACCGTGCGTGCCTCAGGAATTCTGTGGGTGGCAACGAGATAACGAGGTGACTCGGGGATGGTGAAGGCCAGCGCGCCGTAGACGAGCGCCGGCAGTGCCATCGCGAGAAACATCCAGCGCCATGCCGGGAGGCCCAACCACAATTCACTGCGCGATCCACCCGCGATATGCGCCAGCAGCCAGTCGACGGTGAGGGACAGGAAGATGCCGGTGACGATTGCCAGTTGTTGTAGAGAACCCAACCGGCCACGGATGTTCGACGGCGAGGTCTCTGCGATGTAGGCCGGTGCGATCAGCGAGGCGACACCCACCCCCACTCCGCCGATCACGCGAAAGATGACGAGCAGCTCGATGTTGGTGGACAGCCCGGCGCCGACCGCGCTCAGCAGGAACAGTGCGGCGGCGATCTTCATGACCGCCACACGCCCGATCCTGTCGGCCACGCGTCCGGCCGTCATGGCACCGGCAGCGGCCCCGAGCAGGGCGGAGGCGACCGCGAATCCCAGCTCCGCGTCCCGGATGGCGAACTCGTCCTGGATCGCCTGTACGGCGCCGTTGATGACCGCGCTGTCGTACCCGAAGAGCAGTCCGCCCAGCGCCGCCACCGAGGCGATCCGCAGGGCACTGCGACCTGAGGAGAACTCGTCCTCCTCGCTCATATGACCTCCCGCAACGTTGCGTAATGTGCGAACAGTCAACCATCGCAACACCGGTAACGTGGTGAGCATGTCCGATCTCGCCTCCATCCCGTTGACCGCACTCGACGGCGCAGAGCTGTCACTTGCCGATTTCGGTGATAACGCCGTGCTGGTCGTCAACGTCGCGTCCAAATGTGGCCTCACCCCGCAGTACGCGGCTCTGGAAAAACTGGCCACCGACTACGCCGACCGTGGCCTGACAGTGCTGGGCGTGCCGTGTAACCAATTCATGGGGCAGGAGCCCGGGACGGCGGAGGAGATCCAGACGTTCTGCTCCACCACCTACGGGGTGAGCTTCCCGCTGCTGGAGAAGACTGATGTCAACGGTGAGAGCCGCCATCCGCTGTACGCCGAGCTCACCAAGACCGCTGATTCCGAAGGCACCGCCGGGGACGTGCAGTGGAACTTCGAGAAGTTCTTGATCGCGCGGGACGGTTCGGTGGTCAACCGGTTTCGGCCGACGACGGTGCCGGATGCTCCCGAGGTGATCGCGGCCATCGAGAAGGAGCTGGGGTAGCGCGCCGGAGCGTTCTTTTCGATGCGGGGTGTCTGACACCTTGCGTACATCTGGAGTTGCCACACTGGCGGCATGGCAGGACAGCTGCTGGTATCGGTGTCGGGAATCTGCGATCGCACTCTCGACGAGATCGCTGTATTTACTGAGGAAATGGATAAGCGGTCGATTCCGCTGTCGTTCCTCGTGTCCCCGCGCTTGAAGGGCAAGTACCGCCTCGTGGAGGACCAGCCGACGGTCGACTGGCTGGCCGCACGCCGGTCGCGGGGCGATGCCATCGTCCTGCACGGATACGACCAGGCGGCCACCAAGAAGCGTCGCGATGAGTTCGCCGCGTTGCCCGCACACGAGGCCAACCTGCGTCTGATGGCGGCCGACCGTGTGATGGAGCAGACCGGCTTGCGTACGCGCCTGTTCGCGGCACCGGGTTGGATGGCCTCGGCCGGCGCAGTGGAAATGCTGCCGCGCAACGGTTTCCGTCTGAATATCGGACTTTCCGAGATCACCGACCTGGTCAATGGCACCTCGGTGCGGGCTCGGGTGCTGGGTATCGGCGAGGGATTCCTCTCCGAGCCCTGGTGGTGCCGGATGCTGGTGCTCTCGGCCGCGCGGACCGCGCGCCGCGACGGTGTGGTGCGTGTGGCCATCTCGGCCAAGCACCTTCGTAAGCCCGGTCCGCGGCAGGCCATGATCGACGCCATCGACCTCTCGCTGCTGCACGGCTCGGTTCCGGGCGTTTACGAATGGTCGCCCAAGCAGGTGTTGCACAGCGTGGCCTAGTGGCTACAGTTTGCCCAGTCTCTTACTCGGGAATCGTGGCGATCGCCTCGAACTGCGATTTCGACGGAAGCTTCAACGGCATGCCGCATGTGCTGCCTCGACGCGTGGGACATGGCTTTGTGCTTTCACCGCAAGGTAGTTGGACCTTTTAATCGTCAATCGACCCCGCTACGGTGAACCGGTGAGTGACGCGAGTTCCGATGTCATCGTCGTCGGCGCAGGTCTTGCCGGATTGGTGGCGACCTGTGAGTTGGTGGACCGCGGCAAGAATGTCGTCATCGTCGAGCAGGAGAACGCCGCCAATCTGGGCGGGCAGGCGTACTGGTCGTTCGGAGGCCTGTTCTTCGTCAACAGTCCTGAACAGCGTCGCCTGGGCATCAAGGACTCCCACGAGCTGGCTTTGCAGGATTGGCTCGGTACCGCCGGCTTCGATCGGCCGGAGGACCACTGGCCTCGTCAATGGGCACACGCGTATGTCGACTTCGCCGCAGGCGAGAAGCGAAGTTGGCTGCGCGCCAGGGGGTTACAAACATTTCCCGTGGTGGCGTGGGCCGAACGCGGCGGTAAGGACGCGTTGGGGCCGGGCAACTCGGTTCCGCGATTCCATATCACCTGGGGCACCGGGCCTGGCCTGGTGGAGATCTTCGCCCGGCGTGTGCTCGCCGCTGTGGACCGGGGGCAAGTGCGCATCGCCTACCGCTACCAGGTCGATGAGCTGATCGTCGAACAAGGAGCCGCAGTGGGTGTCCGGGGCACCGTGCTGGAGCCTTCCACCGACGCGAGGGGCATCGCTTCCTCGCGAACAGCAGTGGGAGAGTTTGAGTTCCGCGCGCAAGCCGTGATCGTGACCAGTGGCGGCATCGGGGCCAACCACGATCTGGTGCGGGCCAACTGGCCAGAGCGGATGGGACGCGTTCCGGAGCAGCTGTTGACCGGCGTGCCCGCGCATGTCGACGGGCGCATGCTCGGGATCTCGGTTGGTGCGGGCGCCCATCTGATCAACCGTGACCGCATGTGGCATTACACCGAGGGCATCACCAACTACGACCCGGTCTGGCCGGGTCACGGGATTCGCATCCTTCCCGGTCCCTCATCACTCTGGTTGGACGCCAATGGATCTCGAATCCCTGCGCCCTTGTTCCCCGGATTCGACACCTTGGGCACGTTGGAGCACATCTGCCGTAGCGGGCACGACTACTCGTGGTTCATCCTGAATGCGCGGATTATCGCCAAGGAGTTCGCACTGTCGGGGCAGGAGCAGAATCCCGACCTCACGGGCAAGGATGTGCGGGGGGTGCTCCGGCGTGGCAAGGCCGGCGCGCCCGCGCCGGTACAGGCGTTCATCGATAAGGGCGTCGACTTCGTCAGTGCCACGAATCTGCCCGATCTGGTCGCCAAGATGAACGCGCTGCCGGACGTCACCCCGCTGGACTACGCGACGATCGCTCAGCAGGTAACGGCACGCGACCGTGAGGTGGCCAACCCCTTCGGCAAGGACCCGCAGATAGCCGCCATCCGCGCCGCCCGGGGGTATCTCGCCGATCGGATTGTCAGGGTGGTGGCTCCGCACCGCCTCACCGATCCCAAGGCGGGTCCGTTGATCGCCGTCAAGTTGCATATCTTGACCCGAAAGACGTTGGGCGGCTTGGAGACCGATCTGGATTCGCGGGTGTTGCGTGCCGACGGAAGTTGCTTCGAGGGCCTGTATGCGGCTGGAGAGGTCGCCGGATTCGGCGGCGGCGGCGTGCACGGATATCGCGCCTTGGAGGGCACGTTCCTGGGTGGCTGCATCTTCAGCGGACGGGCCGCGGGCCGGGGCGCCGCCGAGGATATCGGCTAGGGTGCTCACCGAAACCGGGGTTCTGGCGAAAATGTGCGAGACGATCCCGCCACAACCTCGGTTTCGGCGCTGAAGGGGTTAGAACACCACCGCGTCCTCGTGCGGCAGCACCTGGAAGTCGGCGTCAGACATCTCGCGAAACCGCGTGTAGAAGAACGGGTATGCGGCCTCCTGCAGGATGCCCTGGTGGATCGGCACCGCCCGAGCAGGGTTGACCGCGCGCAGGTATTCGATGGCCTCGGACACCTTCATCCACGGCGCCGCCGCCGGTAGTGCCAGCACGTCGACCTCCTCGCCGGGAGTGAAGAGCGCGTCGCCCGGGTGCATGAGCCGCGCGGGATGGCCGGCGTCGCCGATCAGATACGAGGTGTTGTCGATGAGTGGGATCTCCGGATGGATGACCGCGTGCTGCCCACCCACCCCACGCACACTCAGATCCGCGACGGTGAAGCTGTCACCGGCATGCACCGCTTGCCACGGCTCGCCCAGCTGCGCTGCCGTCATCGGGTCGGCGTACAGCGCGGCCCCCGGGTTGGCGTCGACCAGCGCGGGTAGCCGTGCCAGGTCCACATGGTCGGGATGCTGATGGGTGATCAGGATGGCCGACAGGCCGGTGATGCCCTCGAATCCGTGCGAGAAGTTGCCCGGATCAAACAGCAGGGTCGTGCTCCCATTTTCAGACGGAAATTCTGCCAGCAGGCACGAATGCCCGAAGTGGGTCAGCTGCATGAAGGGGAGTCTAGGCGGGATGTGTCCGGGCCCACACGGTAAAGTCAGGCCGTGGCCCGAGTCGTCGTAAACGTCATGCCGAAACCCGAGATCCTGGACCCGCAGGGGCAAGCGATCGTGGGCGCACTCGCCCGCCTTGGCTATGCCGGTGTGGCAGACGTCCGGCAGGGCAAGCGCTTTGAGTTGGAGTTCGAGGGCGAGATCGGTGACGCCGATCTCGAGTCGATCGCCGAGGCGCTGCTCGCCAACACCGTCATCGAGGACTGGGAAATCGTGCGGGAGTCCGAATGACCCCACGCATCGGTGTCATCACGTTCCCCGGCACCCTCGATGACGTCGACGCAGCCCGTGCGGCCCGGCTCTCCGGTGCCGAGGCGGTCTCGTTGTGGCACGACGATGCCGACCTGAAGTCCGTCGATGCGGTGATCGTGCCCGGTGGCTTTTCCTACGGCGATTACCTGCGTGCCGGGGCCATCGCTCGGTTCGCCCCCGTGATGCGTTCCGTGGTTGACGCCGCCGCACAAGGCCTGCCAATCCTGGGGATCTGCAATGGTTTCCAGGTGCTGTGCGAAGCAGGCCTGCTGCCTGGTGCATTGACACGTAACGCCGGATTGCATTTCGTATGCCGCGACGTATGGCTGGGCGTCGACGCCAACAACACGGCGTGGTCGTCTCGGTACGACAAGGGTGCCGACATCCTGGTGCCACTGAAGTCCGGTGAAGGCCGGTACGTGGCCTCCGATGAGGTACTCGACGAGTTGGAGGGCGAAGGCCGGGTGGTCTTCCGCTACCGCGAGAATCCCAACGGGTCGATGCGCGATATCGCGGGGATTTCCTCGGCCAATGGCCGCGTGGTGGGGCTCATGCCGCACCCGGAGCATGCGACCGAGCCGCTGACCGGCCCGAGCGATGACGGGCTCGGCATTTTTTACTCGGCGCTCGACGCCGTGCTCAGCGCCTGATTTCCTTCGCTGAATGTCGACCTTCTGTTGAGAACTGCGGGTAAGGCGCTCCGAAAGTCGACATTCGGCGAGAGAAGGGTCTAGGGCAGCAGTGCGACCGAGGCCTCGGCGGTGTAAGCCAGGAACGTCAGGGTCTCCTGAAGGTACAGCTGCACGCTGTCGGCGTCATGGGACAGGTAGCCGATGGTGACATCGGTGCCCAGCTGCAGATCGAAGTCGCCGCCGCGGCAGCTCAGCACGAACGCACCATCGATCGCCGGCGCCCAGAGGATTTCCCCGGTGACCAACCGGCGGAGATGCTCGCGGATCGGGTAGCCGCGATCGGAGGCCTCGCTGACCTTTGTGTACTCCTCAGCCGACAGCAGCACCGAGTACGGGCCGTCGACACCGGCCAGACGCAATTCCGACAGCGCCTGCGCAACGATGTCGGGGTACTCGCGGACATCTTCGGGGAGCTTGAGTTCGGGATTCGAGCTCGACTCACGGATGCCGACGATCGAGGCGGCGGGATATCCCTCGAAGATGGCGCGGTCCTCGGCGAACGCCAGCTTTTTGGCCGCCACCTTGACCGGGTCCCAGTCGGAGTCCTGGGAGCCGCGTTCCACGTCGTCGATGGCCGAGCGGCTGATGGTGAACGGAACACGCAGTCGTACAAGCGGTTTACTCTCGCGCAGATGCGCCTGGACGCCGTCGGCGGGTGCGGCCACGTCCAACAGGTGGCCGGTGCTCACCGCCGCGCTGGAGGGGCCGCCCGGCTCACTGACATCGACCACACGGCGTCCGGCGATATGGCGTTTGAAGGTGCGGGTGGCCTCGGTCTCGATCTCCGCCCACGCCTCATCCGTGATCGGGGCGAGTTCGCGATACAGGTTGTTCATGCCGACGTTCCTTTCAGGCTGCCGATGGATAGGGACCCTTGGTACTCAGTGGATTTCGCGGCTACCTGGCTGGGCAGCGGTGGCGGAGCGTCGAGGAAGTCCGCGGACGGTGCGAAGAACAGCCCGCCGGTGACCGCGGTCGAGAAGTCCAGGATGCGGTCGGTGTTCCCCGGGGGATCCCCGACAAACATGTTGTGCAGCATGCGTTCCGTGACATCCGGGGTGCGTGAGTAAGCGATGTAGTACGTCCCGAACTCGGCCTTCCCCAGCTCGCCGAACGGCATGTTGCGCCGCAGGATCTGCAGCTCGTTGCCCTCGTCGTCCTCGATGACATTCAGGGCCACATGTGAATTCGAGGGTTTGACGGCATCGTCGAATTCGATGTCGTCGAGCTTGGTACGCCCGATCACCTTCTCCTGCTCGTCGACCGGCAACGCGCTCCAGGCGGCCATATCGTGCAGGTATTTCTGGATATGCACGTAGCTGCCCGCGGCGAAGTCGGCATCCTCGGCGCCGACGAGGGCTGCCGACGCGGCTTCCTCACCATCGGGATTCTCGGTGCCGTCGACAAATCCCAGCAGGTCCCGGTTGTCGAAGTACTGAAAGCCGTGTACCTCGTCCACCACGGTAATGGCACCGGCCAGCGTGGCCGTAATGCGCGTGGCCAGCTCGAAGCAGCGGTCCATAGTGCTGGCACGGATGTGGAACAGCATGTCACCAGGTGTCGATGGTGCGGTGTGTCGCTCGCCACGCACCTCCTGAAACGGCCACAGCCGAGCGGGGCGCGGCCCGGAAAAGAGGCGGTCCCAGGCGTCCGAGCCGATTGCCGTAACCAGCGACAATCGCCGTGCCGGGTCGCGGAATCCGATGGCCTTAGCCAGGCCGGACAAGTCGGGCAATGCAGCGTGAACTGCCTGTTCGGCTCCCACGTCGACAGTCACCACCAGGAAAATGGCCGACGAAGACAGCGGTTCCAGAACAGGCTGTGGCACGGGATCGGTCACGCTTCGACCCTAGACCCAATCCAGTCAGCCATCATGGGAAGCGTGACCGCGACCGCATCAGGACTGTGCCAATTCATCGACGCCTCACCGTCTCCGTTTCACGCGGTGGACACGGTGGCACAGCGACTCCGCCAGGAAGGCTTCACCGAGCTGTTCGAGGCGCAGCGTTGGCCGGGGCACTCGGGTGACTACTTCACGGTGCGGTCGGGGTCGATCGTGGCCTGGCGCGGTGTCGACATGGAAGACGACAACGCGGCCTTCCGGGTGATCGGGGCGCATACCGATAGCCCGAACCTCCGGGTGAAGGCCAATGCCGATCGCGTGCAGGCGGGTTGGCCCATGATTGCCCTGGAGCCCTATGGCGGGGCATGGGTGCAGACCTGGCTGGACCGCGATCTGGGGCTCTCCGGAAGGGTGCTGGTGCGTGACGGAGATGCGGTGCGGTCCACCCTGATTCGCATCGACCAGCCGATCCTGCGGGTGCCGAATCTGGCGATTCACATGGTCAGCGCCGAGGAGCGTAAGAAGTGGGTGATCGACCCCCAGTGGCATGTGAATTCTGTATGGAGCGGCGGGAAGAGCTTTGACGAGTTCATTGCCGGACAGCTGGGGGTCGCCGCGGCCGATGTTCTCGGACGCGATCTCATGGCGCACGACCTGACCGCCGCGGCGCTCATAGGTCCCGACGAGAGCCTGGTCAGTGCCCCGCGTCTGGACAATCAGGCCAGCTGCTACGCCGGGCTGGAGGCGTTCCTTGCCGCCGAGTCCAGCTCGACGATCGTGCTTGCGCTCTTCGACCATGAGGAGATCGGCTCGGTGTCCGGTCACGGCGCCCACTCGGACCTACTGTCGACAGTTCTGGAACGGATCGTGCTGTCCAGCAACGGCACCCGAGAGGACTTCCTGCGGCGTGCGGCCGCCTCGCTCATGGTCTCGGCCGATATGGCGCACGCCACTCACCCCAACTACCCGGATCGGCACGAACCGGGTCATCAGATTGGCGTCAATGCCGGGCCGGTGATCAAGATTCATCCCAACGTTCGGTATGCCACCGATGGCCGGGGTGCGGCGGCATTCGCGCTGGCCTGCGAGCGGGCCGGCGTCCCATATCAACGGTACGAACATCGGGCGGATATGCAGTGCGGCTCCACTATTGGCCCGTTCGCGGCCTCACACACCGGCATCGTCACCGTCGACGTCGGTGCCGCCACGCTGGCCATGCATTCGGTGCGTGAACTGATGGGTGCGCACGACGTTCCGATGTACTCCGATGCGCTGCAAGCGTTTCTGGAGCTGCCCGCTACATCGTGAAGCGCAGGTTGGCGATGATGTGCCAACCTAGGTCCGGATCACCGTCCAGGGTGAATCCGTCGCGGCTCGCGCTGGCTCGCCCACCCAGATGACGGGCGAACTCGCAGGTGTCTGCGGTGAGCGTCACCTGCGGCGCGCCGGAGAGCGTCGAGACGATGCGGGCCCGGTCGGGGATTTCGATATCAATGTTCTGTGCACCAATTCCGGTGAGCACGAAACGTATCCGGCTGCCTTGGGGTGCACCCGCTCGCTTTCCGACCAGGAACGGCAATGCGTTGATCAGCTCGGTGAGGGCCGGCGTCGCTGCCACCGGGTCTGCCGGTGCGGGCATCCCGAGGCTGTCACGCACATCCAATTCGTGCATCCAACAGTCGAAATCGCGGATCTGCATGAACCGGCCGTAGCTTTCCGGCCCCACCGGTGTCGATGTCTCAGCGTTGAACTGCTCCTGAGACAGGCCCTCCAGGACGGCAAGGCGCGCGCTGGTCACGCTGCGTAAGTCGTTCAGCACCGCCACGGGCGGCAGCTTGCGGTAGTAGGCCAGCCACCGTTCGTTGAGGACACCGACGGGATTGTGCACATGTGGGAGATTGGCGACGGCCTCATCAGTGCTTGGGATCGGGTCTCCGGACAGCAGGCGTTCGGTACCCACCACGTGCGCGATGACATCCTTGACCGTCCACCCCGGCAGCACCGACGGAGCGGCCCATTGCTCATCGGTCAAGGTGGCGCCGAGCTCGTCCAACGCGGTCCACTCCGCGGCCAGAGCGGCGACGACGGGGTTCTTGGCGACGATCGTGACGGTCATGGTGCGAGCCTACGAGAAGTCAACGCGGGCAGGTTTCGAATTGAGCGCGCAGTGCGCTCTGCAGGTTCACATCGGGGGCAGTCCGGGGCTGAGGCTCCCGCACACCCGCGGAGCAGCGTCCGGGACGGACCGTGATCTGGGCATCGTCGATTGTGTACGCGGTCGCCGTTCCCGACTTTCTGATCAGCTGAAGCTGTTCTTCCGCAACGCGATCCACGTTTCGGCCGGCCGGCTTGTTGAGTCGTATTCGATTTCGGTCCGGCTGATCGCGGTTGCCCGGCAGCGGGCCCAGATTGAATGCGCCGTGGACGGGCGCGATGGTGTCCAGGGCCTCCCACAAGTCCAGTTGTGCCGCGGTCGGCAGACCGTGGCCCGATCGGATGCTGGGTGGATCGTTGGAGTAGATGAAGGAGTTGGTGACCACCCAGTCGCTGGTGGAGCCGGGGAAGTCGGTGCCGAGCCTGCGCACTGCTGTGGCGAATTCGGTGGCGCCCATGTTGTCCGGCCGCCGATCCTTGCCGTCGAACAACGTGACATTGAGGCTGGTGCCGGCGGGTCGGTCGTAGGTGGACGGCGATGCCCAGCCCGTGATCTCGTATCCATATTCGCCCCGGGAGAGCTTCAGCCAGTCCTGCCACGGGGGCTCCGGGGTAGCCGCCGCCGGCCGCAGTTCGACATACATCGTGGAATCCAGGTGATGGCCCTCCGGCCAGCGCCTCACATTGAGGGTCGCATTTAAGGACCGGAACGCGCGGGAATCGTGGATCTGCTGCGTGAAGGCGTGCGTCAGTGCGGAGAGCTGATCGGCGGACGCCTCGCCGCGGACGTAGACGTCGAAGGTGACGCTGGTAGGCCCGAAGCCGCCGTTGCGACTCACGGTGTGGGACACCGACGACACCCCAGCGAGCGGTCGCAGCGCGTCATCGATACGGTCGGCTGTCCGCGAGCCGGTGAAATCGCAGCCGGCGACCAAGGATGCGACGCTGAGCACCAGAACGCCAAGCGCGCCGCCGCACCGGCCGAACATTCCCATGGGTGGAGTATGGCGTCTCGGTGCGCCTCGGTGCCCTTGTCGGTCGACATCAATACTGTTGAAGGGTCGATATGAGAAGGGACCCGTGATGGCCGAGACCAAGAGTTTTGTGTCGAGCGTTAACGCCGCATTCGCGGCCCGGACGCCACCGGAGAAGATTGGTCTCGCGCTGACCGCGATCATCGTGCTGTTCCTGTTGGCCGACGCCGTACCAAAGATCTTCGGGGCGCAGTTCGCGCGTACCGCGACGGAGGCGCTGGGCTTCCCGCCCTATCAGACGGCGCTGATCGGCTGGGTGCTGCTGGCGTGCACTGTCGTGTTCGCCATCCCGCGTACCGCGGTGCTCGGCGCCGTCGGGCTGACGGCCTACCTGGGTGGTGCGGTCACCATCGACATGCACGAGGAGGCGTGGTTCCCGGTCGTCTTCGCGATCGGCTTCGGATTGTTGATCTGGGCGGCCCTGGCGCTGCGCCGACGCGAGCTGCTGAAGGTGTTGATCGGGGCAGATCACTAGGAGCAGGTCTCGAACCACTGGCGGAGCTCGTTCTGCAACGGGAACCCGGTATCGAACTCTGGCGAGCAGCCGCCCACAACAACCGATAGCGTGTCCTTGCCATACGTCGCCTCGTACTTGACCCGATGCTGATACGCCTTGAGCAGCATCAGCTGGCTCAGTGCGGCGCTTCGCCAGGCAGTCTCACCGCTGCCCGGGAGCGTGACGGTGACCAATGACTTCTGGTCGGTGGTGTCCGAGTCCCTGACGAGGTTCATCTTCACTGGTGCAACGGCAGAGAGCGCTTCCCAGAGACCGAACTCGGCGTCGGTGGGTAATCCGCGCGAGGTACCGAGTTCCAGATCGTTTCCGTGTGCCGGTGTCTGTCCGCCGGTGCCGGTAGCGGTCCATGCTGCCTCGCGCAGGCCCGGAAAGTCGGTGGCAACACGGCGGAAGAGTGACGAGAAGTCTTGTACGCGGGCTTGTCTCGGCTTCCCGTCGGACCATCGGGCTAACGCCACCGTGATCTGTTTGCGCGACTGACCCTTCACATGGCTGGTGTTCACGCGGATGTCGTTTCCGTAGTGCCCCCGGATGAGCGCCCGCCACTCTTGCCAGTTGGGCACGGGTTCGGCACTTTCCATGTCGGTGGTCTCGGAGATCCCACCGCAGTAACGGTCCGGCTGAGCGACGGTGGACGGGCAGTCGTTGATGGTCAGCCGGACGTTGACATGTGCATGGCCGGCCCCGGCCTTCTCTACCTGATGACTGAAGACTTCCCAGATCGCAGTGAGCTGTTCCGGCGTGATCTCTGGCCGGACGTTGGCGTCCAGGTACACCGTGAATGTGTCGTACCAGCCGATTGAGAAGCTGTGACTGGTGCTCTCCACACCGGGCAGGCCGTTGATCGCCTGGGCGATCGGGCGAGACGGGTCGGGCTGACCTGCCGCACAGCCGCCGGCGGCCAGCAGCCATGAACCCGTCAGGATCCCAACTGCGACCAGCAAAGCTGCACGGAGCACTTTCCAAGTATGACGGGCCTGGTCGGAAAGCGTGGAGAACCGCGCGCTCTGTGCATGATCGCGAATCCGGCCAAGCCTATCCACCCTGCCGATATCGTCGCTCCGTACGAGCAGCATGGCACGTAGCGAGGGTACGTCGGGTTCGACGTTAGAATCTGTTCGTGACTTCACGGGTTGATACGGTCGACAACGCAACAGCCACCCCCGATCACCCGCAGCCCTTCGCTGAACTAGGGCTCAAGGACGATGAGTACGCCCGCATCCGCGAGATCCTCGGGCGCCGTCCCACGGACGCCGAGCTGGCTATGTATTCGGTGATGTGGAGCGAGCACTGCTCGTACAAGTCCTCCAAGGTGCACCTGCGCTACTTCGGACAGACCACCACCGAGGAGATGCGCTCGGCGATGCTCGCCGGCATCGGTGAGAACGCCGGAGTGGTGGACATCGGCGATGGCTGGGCGGTCACCTTCAAGGTCGAGTCGCACAACCACCCGTCGTATGTCGAGCCATACCAGGGCGCTGCCACGGGTGTGGGCGGCATTGTTCGCGACATCATGGCCATGGGCGCCCGACCGATCGCCGTCATGGATCAGCTGCGCTTCGGTGCTGCCGATGCCCCCGACACCCGCCGTGTCTTCGATGGCGTGGTGCGAGGTATCGGCGGCTACGGGAACTCGCTGGGCCTGCCCAACATCGGCGGTGAGACGGTGTTCGATGCCTCCTATGCCGGTAATCCGTTGGTGAACGCGCTGTGTGCAGGCGTGCTGCGCAAGGAAGATCTGCATCTGGCCTTCGCCTCCGGCACCGGCAACAAGATCATCCTGTTCGGCGCACGCACCGGTCTCGACGGCATCGGCGGTGTGTCGGTGCTGGCCTCGGAGACCTTTGGCGGTGACGAGGCCGACGGTGCCTCTCGCAAGAAGCTCCCCAGCGTGCAGGTGGGCGACCCGTTCACCGAGAAGGTGCTCATCGAGTGCTGCCTTGAGCTGTACGCGGCACATCTGGTGGTCGGCATCCAGGACCTCGGCGGTGCCGGACTATCCTGCGCCACATCGGAACTGGCTTCGGCCGGGGACGGCGGCATGCATATCGATCTGGATAAGGTGCCGCTGCGCGCGACCGGAATGACACCGGCTGAGGTGCTCTCCAGCGAGTCTCAGGAGCGCATGTGCGCGGTGGTGACCCCGGAGAACGTAGATGCCTTCATGGCCGTGTGCCGGAAGTGGGATGTGCTGGCCACCGTCATCGGTGAGGTGACCGATGGTGACCGGCTGCGGATCACCTGGCACGGCGAGACCGTTGTCGATGTGCCGCCGCGGACCGTTGCTCACGAGGGCCCCGTCTACCAGCGCCCGGTGGCCCGGCCCGACACTCAGGACGCGCTGATCGCCGACACTGCAGCAGGTTTGGCGCGCCCGGCCACGGCCGGGGAGCTGCGGCAGACGCTGCTGGACATGATCGGCAGCCCGCACCTGTGCAGCCGTGCCTTCATCACCGAGCAGTACGACCGGTACGTGCGCGGAAACACCGTGCTCGCCGAGCATGCCGACTCCGGCGTGATCCGGGTGGACGAGCAGACCGGGCGTGGAATCGCCTTGGCCACGGATGCTTCCGGTCGGTACACGGTGCTCGATCCCTATAACGGCGCCCGCTTGGCGCTCGCTGAGGCGTACCGCAATGTGGCGGCCTCCGGTGCGACCCCCGTCGCGGTGACCAACTGCCTGAACTTCGGCTCCCCGGAGGACCCAGGCGTCATGTGGCAATTCTCCGAGGCGGTCCGTGGCCTCGCCGATGGCTGTGTGGAGCTGGGCATCCCGGTCACGGGAGGCAACGTCAGCTTCTACAACCAGACCGGCACCACGCCCATCCTGCCTACTCCGGTGGTCGGGGTGCTGGGCGTTATTGACGACGTAAAACGGCGCATCCCTACGGGATTCGGCACCGAACCCGGAGAAACGCTGATCCTGCTGGGCGATACCGTCGACGAGTTCGACGGTTCCATCTGGGCGCAGGTGGCACACGATCACCTGGGTGGCACCCCGCCGAAGGTTGACCTGGCCCGCGAGCAGCTGATTGCCCAGGTTCTCACCGCCGCGTCGCGGGACGGGCTAGTGTCCGCCGCTCACGACCTGTCCGAGGGCGGGCTCATCCAGGCCGTCATCGAGTCGTCGCTTGCCGGCGAAACTGGTTGCCGCGTCTTGCTTCCCGAGGGGGCTGATCCCTTCGTGGCGTTGTTCTCCGAGTCTGCCGGGCGGGTGCTGGTCGCGGTGCCGCGTACCGAGGAGAGCAGATTCGTCGCGATGTGTGAGGCGCGGCAGTTGCCCGCGGTGCGGATCGGTGTTGTCGATCAGGGTTCGGATTCCGTTGAGGTGCAGGGCCAGTTCTCGGTGACGCTGGCCGAGCTGCGCGAAGTCCATGAAGGTGTTTTGCCCGGATTGTTCGGATGAGCGAGACTCCTGGAGTCCCGGTCACGACGAGCACTGTCGATCCCGATGATTGGATCGGCCGCAGTTGGCTGGCGTTCCAGGAGTTAGAGGATCATCTCGAGGACCGGCACCCCTTGGTGGCCTGGGCATGGAATCTGGTGCGGCTGGACTTCAGTGGAATCGCCTTCGGTGCCTTGTTCTTCTGCTTGTCGCTTACTCCGTCGCTGATGCCGCGTACCTGGCTGTTCCAGGGTCTGATTGGCGGAGCTACCGCGGCCATCGGCTACGGCATCGGTGTCGCGCTCTCCAAACTGGTGCTGCGTTTTTGGCTCCGTCACCAGAAATGGTGGCCGCTGCGTGATCGGGTGATGGTGACCGCCAAGCTCGGGGTGGTGCTGCTCTCGGCGGTGTGCTCGCTGGCGATGATCGTGCCCGCCGCACGCTGGCAACGCCAGATCGCGGCGCTCATGGAGACTCAAGGGCCGACGACAATTGAGTACTCAAAATCGTTCCTCGTCTCGATTGCCGTTGGTGCACTGTTTATTTCGGTGGCGCGAGTCTTGCGTGACCTGGTTCGGCTGCTGGCCCGGTTCCTCATTCGGCGGCTGCGGCTGAGTCAGGAGGTATCACTTCTCATCGGTACCGCCATCGTCGCGGTGCTGACCATCATGTTGTTCAACGGTGTGCTGGTGCGTGGCTTCTTCTCCGCGGCCAATGCCTCATTCGGTCCACATAACGACACCACCCGTGCCGGGGTGGAACAGCCCACGCAGCCGGAGCGTTCCGGAAGTCCGGCGTCGCTGGCCTCGTGGGAGAGCCTCGGTTATGAGGGACGCAACTTCGTCTCAGGTGGCTTACATGCCGATGAGCTGACCAAGGTGAACGGTCGCCAGGCCAAGGAACCCATCAGGGTTTACGCGGGCCTGGAGACCGCCGACACCGCCGAGGAACGCGCCGACATCCTGGTGCGGGAACTGGAGCGCACCAAGGCTTTCGAGCGCAAGGCGCTGATCATCGTCCCGACCACCGGAACCGGATGGGTGACGCCGGCCGCCGCGCGCGGTATCGAGCTCATGTACAACGGCGACACCGCGATCGTGGCCACCCAGTACTCTTTCCTGCCCAGTTGGATCTCGTTCCTGGCAGACAAGAAGAAGGCGCTGGCCTCGGGCAGGCTCTTGGTCGACACCGTTCAGAAACGGTGGGCGCAGCAGCCGCAGGGGCATCGGCCCAAGCTGCTCATCTACGGCGAAAGCCTGGGATCGTTTGCGGGACAAGGTGCGTTCGATGGCCTCGGCGATATCCGTGCGGCCGGCGTCGACGGTGTGTTGTGGACTGGTCCGCCGAATTTCAGCCAGATCTGGAATGAGCTGGTGTCCAAGCGCGACCGGGGCACGTTGGAAGCTCTCCCGGTCTACGACAGTGGATTCACGGCGCGTTTCGCGATAGGCCCCGATATCGACGCGCTGGCCAGGCCACCGTGGCAGAACCCTCGGGTGCTTTTCGTGCAGCATCCGTCAGACCCGGTGACCTGGTGGTCCACGGATCTGCTTTTCAGCCAACCGGATTGGCTCAAGGAGGCGCCGGTAGGGGATCGGTCTGTCGCCATGCGCTGGTACCCCATCGTCACCTTCTGGCAGGTGGCCGCCGACCTGGCCAACGCCGTCGGTGTGCCCGATGGGCACGGACACAACTACGGCATCTCCTCGGTGAACGGCTGGGCGGCGATTGCCCCGCCGGAGGGCTGGACCCCGCAGGACACCGAACGCATCCGGAAGGCTCTGGTCGACACCGCGTCGCTCGACGGCCCCGATACGTGATCGCCCGCGTCAGGGTGTTCATCCTCGCCATCGCGCTCGTGGCTTGGCCGGCGGCCCTGGAACGATTCCCGCAACGTTGGCGGCCGCTGATCGGGGCGGGCGCCAGCTCGGTGCTCGCGGCCGCCACCGGTATCTCGCTGGGGCTTCGGCAACCCCAGCTGGCGGCCGGACTGCGGCTCGGTGGCGTGGCCGCATCAGTGGCCGCCGCCATCGTCGGTGCCTCTCCGGCGCTGAAACCGGTGCGCACGTCCATGCGGGAGCGAGATATCGGCCTGCATCCCGCTGCCTGGCTGGGTCTGCACATTCCGGTGGGCACGGTGTGGTCGGAGGAACTCGCCTTCCGCGGAGTGCTGCAGCCCATGGCCATCGGGGCCTTCGGCCGCGGGCTGGGTGGTGTGGTCCAGGCGGTGGCCTTTGGGCTGGCTCATATCCGGCCCGCTCGCGCAGCGGGAGATTCCATCCTGGGAACGGTGCTGGTCACCGGCATGTTCGGCTGGCTGTTGGGCTGGCTACGCGAGCGATCGGGGAGCGTGGCGGCGCCCATGCTCACCCACCTGGCGCTCAATGAGGCGGGCGCGGTGGTAACCCTGTACGTTTCCCGGTCGAATGTCGGGTTGGGGCGAGAAAGTGCGAGCAACTGATACCAAAAGTCGACATTCGGCGGAATACTGCACAGATGGTCTCGAAGTGGATGAGCAGGACCGGTGCAGTGCTGGCCGGTATGGCGGTGGCCGCCGGAGTGGCGCTGGCCGCACCAGCAAGCGCCGAGCCCGGAGCGGGCGCGTCATTACCCGTGTTCGTCCCGTACCCGTCGGACTGGTCGCCGGACACCTCGGTGTTCCCGTACAACATGTGGCAGAACCGCGCGACCGATGAGCAGTTCACGGCGCTGCGTGATTCCTGCCAGTGGTTCAATGCGCAGTACGGCACCTTGATGGGTTCGGTGTACGGATTCCAGAACTACCTACGTGATCACCATGACGTCTGGGCGGCCTCGGGGTCGGACACTGTCGGCAACGTGGTGACCGCCAACCTGGACCAGTCCGCGGCATTCCTGGATCCGCGGGTGCACGCCCTGTACATCACCAACTACCCGGATCAGAGCCAGTACTCGCCGCTCTACAACGGTGACTCGTTCTATCACCTGTGGTTCCAGTTCACTCAGATCAGCGACAAGATCAAGCAGCAGTTGCCATCCGGAGTGATCAACGCCAACATCGCCACGGCCAATGTCTACGGCAACACCATTCGGGACTCGGGAATCTGCGACGGGGCGTAGGTTCCCCGGCCGGGCGCCGGCGCTCCACGGATAGGCTGGCGCACATGCCAGCTCGCCCTCCCGACGCGTCCTCGACGCGGGCGGCAGTACTCGCGATCGCGGACTGGCTGCGTGATGCGCACGCGCCCGAGCCGGAACGCGCGGCACTCGCCGACGCCGTCCGATTCACCGCCCGAACTCTCGCAGCAGATGCTCCCGGGGCGTCCGTAGAAGTACGGGTGCCGCCCTTCGTTGCAGTGCAATGCATCTCGGGTCCGCGTCATACCCGCGGTACCCCGCCCAACGTGGTGGAGACCACCCCGCGTACCTGGCTGCTCTTGGCGACGGGTCTGCTGACGTTGGACGTAGCCACCGCCGACCGCACCGTCACGGTGTCCGGATCACGGGCCGCCGAGATCGCGGACTGGCTGCCGTTGGTGCCGCTCGGCTAGCCAGGCGTCGTGGAACTCGTCGCTCTGGGCACCACGATGAGGCCCCCGTAGTGGCCTCGATCACGTCCGCGACGGTATCCACGGGCACTTTTGCCGGGCGCGGCCTGCCGATTCAGCGTTCAGCTACCTTCACCCGTAGACTGATGTGGTCACCCACCCCCCCACCAGGGAGCAGCCATAGTGACCGCACAGCCGATTGAGTTAGAAAACGACCCTCGTGAAGAATGCGGCGTATTCGGGGTCTGGGCACCCGGCGAAGAAGTAGCAAAACTCACGTACTACGGGCTGTACGCGCTGCAGCACCGCGGCCAGGAGGCCGCAGGTATCGCTGTCGCCGATGGCTCGCAGGTGGTTGTGTTCAAGGATCTCGGTCTGGTCAGTCAGGTGTTCGACGAGCAGACGCTTGCCGCCATGCTCGGACATGTCGCGATCGGGCACTGCCGTTACTCCACCACCGGCTCGGTGACCTGGGAGAACGCTCAACCCGTGTTCCGGACGACTGCCGCGGGCACCGGGGTGGCGCTGGGACACAACGGGAACCTGGTCAATACGGCCGAACTCACCGAACGGGCGCGCGACGCGGGGCTTATCAACCCGAAGACTCCGGGTATGGCCACGACCGACTCGGACATCATGGGCGCACTGTTGGCGCACGGTGCCGCCGATACCACCATCGAGCAAGCGGCGATGTCGCTGCTGCCCACCGTTCGTGGCGCGTTCTGTCTGGTGTTCATGGATGAGAACACGCTGTACGCGGCGCGCGACCCGCACGGGGTCAGGCCGCTGTGTCTGGGCCGTCTCGACACCGGCTGGGTGGTCGCCTCGGAGACCGCGGCCCTGGACATCGTGGGCGCCTCCTTCGTGCGGGACATCGAGCCCGGCGAGCTACTGGCCATTGACGCCGACGGCGTTCGCTCCAGCCGATTCGCCAACGCGACCCCCAAGACCTGTGTCTTCGAGTACGTGTACCTGGCCCGGCCCGACAGCATGCTCGACGGACGTTCCGTGCACTCGACCCGCGTCGAGATCGGGCGCCGGCTTGCGGCCGAACACTCCGTAGACGCGGACCTGGTGATCGGTGTTCCCGAATCCGGGATCCCGGCGGCCGTCGGGTACGCGCAAGGCTCGGGCATCCCGTATGGGCAGGGATTGATGAAGAACGCCTATGTGGGCCGCACCTTCATCCAGCCGTCGCAGACCATCCGCCAGCTCGGCATCCGCCTGAAGCTCAATCCTCTTCGCGAGGTCATCCGAGGCAAGCGGCTTGTGGTGGTAGATGATTCGATCGTTCGTGGCAACACCCAGCGGGCACTGGTGCGGATGTTGCGCGAGGCCGGGGCGGCCGAGGTGCACGTGCGCATTGCGTCGCCGCCGGTGCGCTGGCCATGCTTCTACGGCATCGACTTCGCTTCTCCCGCAGAACTCATCGCCAACGCGGTGGAGTCGGACGACGAGATGTTCGATGGTGTCCGCACCGCGATCGGTGCCGACAGCCTGGGGTATATCTCTGCCGAAGGAATGGTCGCCGCCACCCAGGAGCCCCGGTCGCGGTTGTGCTGTGCATGCTTTGACGGTCAGTACCCGATCGAGCTGCCGAAGGAAACGGCGCTCGGCAAGAATGTGGTCGAAAACATGCTCGCGGCGACCGCACGGGAGACATCAAGCGACAGCGCGGATCCCGTTCAAGCGCGTTAGGACTGACGTCCCCGCGGTGGGTACTCCTCAACGACGGTGACATCCCGAAGCACTTCTGAGTTGGCCTTGATGAGTTCAACCTGGGTGTCGATCATGCCGTCGAGTGCTGTCATGAACGAATGCTGAAGGTCACCGGTCAGGATCACCTCGTCGATCAGGACGAACAGTTCCGCCACCACTGACGGTGTCTGTTCGTAGACGTTGAGCACGACGGTGGCGGTCGCCCCCTGCAATCCCTGCGACACCACCTGATAGCGGCCCCGGCGGGCGGCGAGAAGTTGTGTCGTGTGGGTGATTTCGACGACGACCCATTCGATGGGTGTCATGAGACCGGCGATTCCGGTCTGCGTGGTGAATTCGTCACCGACGGTGAGATCACCGAGCCGACGAGCTCTATCGGTGAACGCGAACGGCGCGTGATTGCCGGGTTCGATGTCGCCGGAGGACGGTAGCTCGAAGTCGGCCACCGAAGAGATTTCCTCAAGACTGCGGGAGAACTCGAAACGCCGTTCAGCCGATAGCAAACTCTCCCCCTCGGATCGCGTTGGCCCGAGGTTACGGGATGGAAGGGGAGCGTGCGATGACCGAATTGGGCGAATTACTTGACCGAACGCGCACCGTCTCGGTACTGAGCCGGCGAAGCTCCCGTCCAGCGCCGGAAGGCGCGGGTAAAAGCGCTCGACTCCGAAAAGCCAAGGCGGATCGATAGATCGCTGAGAGATTCTGCTCCGCTCTCCAGGCTCCTGATGGCTTCATCGCGGAGTGCGGCGTCCCTGATTTCTCGCACCGAGGTGCCGAACTCGCTTCGAAGGGAACGCTGTAGGGCCGAGGATGTCATGTTCAGAGCGGTCGCGATATCGCTCACGCTTGGAATCCTCTGCCCGATGCTAGATCTGACGATTCGCTCGATACGCTCGGGCAACTGCTGGTCATAACCTCGGACGTCGAACCAGATCTCTTCGGGATGGTCGAGGAGCGATGTTATCTCCGCCTCGGTGCGCAAGATCGGGGCGTCGAGGACCTCGGCATCCAGAATCATTGTGGCCGAAGCACTACCGAACTCGATCGGAGCCCTGAGGATATTACTGTGATCCGACCGTCCGATCGGGCGTGCTTGCGGGACGCGAATGCGTTCGACGCGGATCGACCGCATCGTCAACCAGCTCCAGACTCGCACGACGATGGCCAGGCTCCACTCGGTCACCGTGGTGTCGGGCAGCTTGAGCGCGGATACCTCGATCTCCACGGTGGCGCGATCTCCGGATCTGGTTGCCGTCATATGCGGTACCAGCGGCATCGCGTCCCGGAATGTCGTCCAGCGGTCCAATGCCGCGCCGGCATTTTCCGAGGTTGCGAGGCTGAACAAGAGGACCTGAAGCGTCTCGGGCGGGACCGGCATGGGGCTGATGCCGAATGACAGGTCGCGTGTGCGGGCAAGCACCTCGCACACCATGGTTCGAATCTGCCCGCGGCTGAGCACCGCAGGCTCGCCAGTAAGGAATCGCGGTGAAACCTGCACATCCATCAGTATTTTGGCGGCGTCTATGCCCTGTCGCTGTGCCAGTTCCGTCGCCACGGTGCCCCAATGCGGCGGGATGGACAGCTGCTCCACGTCACCTCCAGATTCAAGATTCGAGAGGTGATCTTGGTATAAATTGTTGCCAGTTTCAACTACCACGACGCTGCGGCACGTCAATTGCACGCGCGCGCAGGGCCTCTGCCACCTCGACCAATATGGGCGAATAGCTCGGGCCGTTCCCTGACGGGCAGGTTATCGCGATTTCCCTTCCTATGTCCGTGATTTCGACATGGGTGATCCGGCTGCCGCATCCACGAGGTGGCCGCTGACCTGGCCTCCCTGGGCAAGTCAGGGAATTCGACCAGGAGCTCATACGGGAACCTGGCAACGCCCCGATCGATGTGCTGGTGCCCAATGTGGGGCTCGCGCGCGGGGCTAGAGCCGACCCGAACTGACGAAGAAGTCCACCAGCTCGGTCACCGTTGTCGCCGTGGACCGTGGGTCATAACCGAGCTCGGTCCGGGCTTTGGTGATATCGACGGCGGGTGACACGGTCAGTTTGTTGAATGCGGCGCGGCTCAGTGCATCATTCTTCAGCAGCTTGCCGATCGGCTCGATGACCGGGATGGCAGCGTTGAGAAGTCCCATGGGCAGCGCGAACAACGGGCCGCGCTTGCCGACGTGCTGAGCAGCCAGACGGCACACCTGCAACAGGCTGCCCATGTAGCCGCCAAGGAGGTAGTTCTCGCCGGTGCGGCCCTTCTCTCCGGCCAGGTAGAGGCCGGCCGCGACGTCGCGGGCATCGACAAGGTCGTACTGGCTGTTCACCATGCCGGGCAGTCGGCCGCGTGCACTGTTGAACAGCAGCTGGTTGATCCGCGACAGGTTGGGCAGGTCCACTGGACCGTAAACCCCGGTGGGGTTGCCGATGACGGCATCGAGCCCGGACTCGATGACCTCACGCACAGCTACTTCTCCACCCCATTTGGAGCGCTGGTAGACGGGCAGGTCGGCACCCGTCGAGCGCGGCGACTTCTCGTCGATGGTGGACACGCTGTTGGAGTACGAGTCGATGGAGCTGCAGTGCACCATCCGGCGGGCTCCGACGGTGAGGGCGGCCTGCGCGACGGTACGCGCACCTTCGGTGTTGATGCGCCAGCACAGCTCGTCTTCGTGCTTGAGGGTGATGACGGCCACCAGGTGGTAGACCACCTCGACGCCTTCGAGGGCCTTGGTCATCGACGCCAGGTCGAGTACATCGCCGGATACCCAGGTCACGGCGCCGCGGGTCTCCGGTGAGCTGGGCACTACGCGGTCGATGGCGACCACGTCATGGCCGTTCTCCACGAGGAGATTGACTAGGTTGGTACCAATGAAGCCGGCGGCTCCGGTGACGGCAGTCTTCATTTCAGTCCCTCATGTGGCTCGGGTGTCGTGACCGCCCGGCGCTGACGCGGACGGCGGGATCGCAACCAACCTACCTAACGCTCGCTTGGTCGGCCTTGTGACATGTATTGCACCGCACCTCAGCGGGTTGGGGCAAGTGTTGCCATACTCGTCGGATGCGCAAACTGGCCGTGGCCGCATCCGTGCTGCTCGTTGCCGGGTGTGGGGTGGGTAGGCCACCGGGAGCTGTCGACGGCGAGTACCTCACGGTGGGCACTACGGACCGCGTGTCCACCCTCGACCCGGCGGGGGCCTACGACAATGGCTCGTTTCAGGTCGAGAACCAGGTCTACCCATTTTTGATGAACTTCACCCCGGGGACTGGGGACCTCAAACCCGACTTGGCGTCATCGTGCGGCTTCAAAAACCCCACGGTGTACAGCTGCACGCTCAAGCCGGGCTCCGTGTTCGCCAACGGGCACAAGCTGACGTCCTCGGATGTGAAGTATTCGTATGACCGCGAGCGCGTGATCGACGATACCAACGGGCCGCAGTCGCTGCTGGCCAATCTCGATCGTGTTGAGACGCCCGATGACCTGACCGTCGACTTCCGGCTTAAACTCCCCAACGATCAGACGTTTCCTCAGGTGCTCGCCACCAATGCCGGACCCATCATCGATGAAGAGGTCTTCCCGGCGGACCGGCTGCTCGATGACGACGCCATCGCGCGCGCCGAGCCGTTCGCAGGCCCCTACACCATCACCTCGCACAGCAAGAACCAGCTGATCGGGCTGCGGGCCAATCCCACATACATTGGCGGACTGGGTAAGCCGCAATGGGAGCTAGTCGGTATCAAGTACTACACCGGTGGCGAGAACCTGAAGATCGACATCGAGAACCGGGCCATCGATATCGCCTACCGGAGTCTGTCCCCCAACGATATCGAGACATTGCGGGTCAATCCCCGCCTTGCCGTACATGAGGGGCCCGGTGGCGAGCTCAGATACATCGTCTTCAATCTCAAGACCATGCCGGGCGGCACGGATGCCCAGAAGCTCGCCGTCCGCCAGGCAGTGTCCTCGTTGGTCGACCGTGAAGCACTGTCCCGCAACGTGTACAAGGGAATCTATACCCCGGCCTATTCGGTGGTGCCGGACTCCATGGCGGGTGCTACCGAATCATTCAAGACGCTCTATGGGGCCAAACCCAACGTAGATTTGGCTCGAAAGTTCTTGTCCGATGCCAAGATTTCAGTCCCGGTGCTGATTAATCTGCAGTACAACCCGGATCATTACGGCAGCAATTCATCGGAGGAGTACGCGGCGGTCAAGGGACAACTTGAGTCGTCCGGCCTTTTTCGGGTCGACTTGCAGTCGACAGAGTGGGTCGCCTACCAGGAGAGGCGGTCATCGGACTCGTATCCCGTATATCAGTTCGGTTGGTTTCCCGATTTCCCCGATCCTGACAACTATCTGACGCCATTCTTCATGCCGGACAACATGGTCGTGAACCACTTCGAGAACGACACCATCACGCGGCTCATCACCGCCGAGGCCACCGAACCTGACCGGGCCAAGCGCCTGAGCATCATCGGGCAGATCCAGGACCTGATGGCGCGGGACCACATTTCGACGCTGCCGCTGCTCACCGGAAAACAAATCGCGGTGTCGGTGAAGAATGTCGACGGGATCAAGCTCGGCCCCTCATTCAAATTCCAGTTCACTCCGCTGAAGAAGACGGGCAGCGCCGCATGAGCACCACGCTGCTGCGCTATCTCGGGGTACGTCTGGCACTGATCATTCCGACGGCATGGATCCTGATGACGCTGGTGTTCGTGCTCATGCGCGGTATCGGCGATCCCATCACCGCCCAGGCCGGTGGGCGGCTCACGCCCGCAGAGATCGCCAAACGCAAGGCCGAGGCGGGGTTCGACCGGCCCATCTGGACCCAATATTGGGAGTACCTCAGCGGCGTGCTGCGCGGGGACTTTGGGCGCACGTTGACCGACAAGCGATCGATCACCGACATCATCGTGGTCAACGGTGCCGCGACCCTCGAGCTTGCCACCGGTGCGATCCTCTTGGCCTTGCTGGTGGGTATTCCCTTGGGGCGGCTGGCGGCAACGCATCGTGACAAGGTCACCGACGTGTCGTTGCGGCTGGCGGCGGTGTTCTTCTACGCGGCCCCGGTGTTCTTCGTCGCGATCCTGCTCAAGCTCTTCTTCTCGGTGAAACTGGGATGGTTGCCGGCCTCGGGGCGCAGCACCGTAGGGACCGAGATCGCGCTGGATGCCATGCCGCACCGCACCCACCTGCTGCTGGTGGACACCGTGTTGTACGGCAACAGTGGATATTTCGTGGACGCGCTCAAACATTTGGTGCTACCGGTGCTGGCGCTCGGGCTGCTGACCGCGGGGGTGTTCCTGCGATTGGTGCGCGTCAATCTCCTGCAGACGTTGCGTGCGGGGTATGTGGACGCGGCCCGCGCCCGTGGGCTTTCGGAGAGAGTCGTCGTGGGGCGGCACGCCTTCCGGAACTCACTGGTGCCGGTGGTCACGGTGATGGGTATGCAGATTGCCATGCTGCTCGCCGGTGCCGTGCTGACCGAAACGGCCTTCGAATGGAATGGATTGGGCTCACAACTGGCGCACTATCTTTCGGCGCGTGACTTCGTCGCCGTGCAGGGCATCGTCACCGTGATCGCGATCATCGTCGCGGTGATGAGTTTCGTCATCGATGTGGTGGTCGCCCTTATCGACCCGAGGGTGAGGTTCTGATGACGGCATCGGTCAGGACACCTCTGGGGGACCGGCTGCGCGGCCTGCCGGGTGTGGGTCTGTTGCGTTCCACGCATGGCCTGCAGCGGTTCACACTGGTGGCCGGTCTGGTCCTGGTCGCGGTGTTCATTCTCGTTGCGATACTGGCGCCCTTGTTGGCGCCGTACGGGTTCGCCCAGACCAGTGCGGACGGTGTTGATTTCGTCCGTCAGCACGCGCCGTCCTGGCAGCACTGGTTCGGAACGTCGGTGCGTGGTGAAGATGTGTTCTCGCGGGTGCTGTTCGGTGCCCGCACCGCACTGCTGGTCATAGTGACCTCGCTGGTGGTGTCCCTGCCGGTGGGCGTGGCGCTGGGTCTGACCTCCGGCTACCTGGGCGGCTGGCTGGACCGGGTGCTGGTGCTGGTGATGGACGCGTTGTACGCCATGCCCTCCCTTCTGCTGGCCATCGTGGTGTCGATTGCGGTCACTGGTGGTCAATCCAGCACCGGCGGAGGCATTCTCGCCGCAGCCATTGCCATCATGGCCGTCTTCGTGCCCCAGTACTTCCGGGTGGTGCGCAACGCCACCGTCGGCGTCAAACAAGAGCCGTTCGTTGACGCCGCCCGGGTCACCGGGGCCAGCACCCCACGAATCTTGTTCCGGCACATCCTGTCCAATGTCACCTCGTCGCTACCGGTGATCATCACCCTCAACGGTGCCGAGGCCATCCTGACGCTGGCAGGACTCGGATTCCTCGGCTTCGGCATCGAACCCACCCAAGCCGCCGAATGGGGCTATGACCTGAACAAAGCGCTATCGGATGTGGCGAACGGCATTTGGTGGACGGGCGTCTTTCCCGGTACCGCGATTGTGCTGGTGGTGCTCGGGATGACGCTGGTGGGCGAGAGTCTCAACGAGATCATCAACCCACTCCTGCGGACCAGGCGGGGGGAAGCATGAGCGAGAAGGAACCGTTGGCTGCTCTGTCGTTCCGGTCGCTATCGGTGACCTTCAGCACCGACAGCGGCTCCGTGGCTGCTGTTCAAGATGTGTCATTCGACGTCAGGCCGGGAGAGGTGCTGGCAGTCGTCGGGGAGTCGGGCTCGGGCAAGTCGGTGTCCTCGCGTACTGCCATCCGGCTGCTCCCCGAGACCGCGCGCATTACCGGTTCAGTCCTGCTCGACGGCCGCGACGTGACCACGTTGTCGGCTCGCGAGCTGACAGCCATGCGCGGCAAGGACATCGCCATGGTTTTCCAGGAGCCGGGTGCGGCACTGGATCCACTGTTCACCATCGGATACCAAGTGAGTGAGGCAGTCCGCGCGCACTCGGATATGACACGCGCACAGGCCCGCGCACGTGTCATCGAACTACTGAAGCTTGTACAGCTGCCCGATCCGGAGCGTCGTTACGACTGTTATCCGCATCAGCTCTCCGGTGGCCAGAAACAGCGCGTGGTCATCGCGATCGCCATCGCGTGTGACCCCACGGTCATCATCGCCGATGAACCGACCACGGCCCTGGACGTGACAGTGCAGGCCGAAATCCTGGAACTCCTCAGAGATCTGCGGGACAGGATCGGCAGTGCGATCGTGCTCATCACCCACAACATGGGTGTGGTGGCCGATATCGCCGACCGAGTCGTCGTCATGAAACAGGGGAAGGTCGTCGAAATAGCGCCGGTGGAACAGCTTTTCGCTGAGCCAGCCGAACCGTACACCCGGGCCTTGCTGGCGGCGGTCCCGCACCTGGGACAGGGAGACCCCGAACATGCTCCCACCCAGGCCGGGGAACCGGCCGAGCCTGTCCTGGAGGTGTCCGGACTGGTCGTGGAATTCCCCGGTCTACTGGGTCGTTCGTCCTTCCGTGCGGTCGACGATGTGAGCTTCAGTATTGCCCGAGGGAAGACCCTCGGGCTGGTGGGGGAGTCGGGCTCCGGAAAGTCGACCATCGGGCGATGCGTGGCCGCGCTGCAGCAGCCTGCCTCGGGTTCGGTGCGGATGCTCGGGCAGGAGCTTGTGGGCATGAGTCAACGCAAGCTGCGTCCGCTGCGTGCCAAGTTCGGGTTCGTCTTTCAGGACCCCGCAACCTCGCTGAATCCGAAAATGCGTGTGGGTGACTGTATTGCCGAGCCCATGCGGGTACACCGGTACGGCGATCAGCGCAAGATTCTCACCCGCGTGGCTGAGTTGATCGATGCCGTGCAGCTTCCGGCCGGCACGGAAAATCGTTATCCCCATGAACTGTCCGGGGGGCAACGCCAGCGTGCCAACCTGGCCCGGGCGCTTGCCCTGGGACCCGACCTGTTGGTCGCCGACGAGCCCACCAGCGCGCTTGACGTGTCGGTGCAGGCGGCCGTCCTGGACCTGTTCGAGGAACTGCAGCGTCAGTGGCAGTTCGCCTGCCTGTTCATCAGTCACGATCTGGCCGTGGTGGATCGACTGGCCGACGAGGTTGCGGTGCTGCGCCATGGTGTCCTGGAAGAGTTGGGTCCGCGCCGCGAGATTCTGCATAACCCCTCCACCGAATACACCCGCACATTGGTTGCCGCGGTGCCGGTTCCGGATCCGATAGAGCAACGCGAGCGCCAACGTAGTCGCCAGCGCAGCCTTTAAGAGTTGCCCGCGGCGTGTTCGTGGGATGGCCCGTCCGTGGACTTCTTGTGGTCGCCGGAATCCGGGCGGGAGCCCGCACCCGAATGTCCCGCCTTGCTGTCGCCGCTACCCGCTGCCGATCTAGGGCCTGATCCCGACGTGCTTGTGGTCGCCTTCGGTGTGGAGGACTGTTGCCCGCCAAGGCTGCTCGATGATCCGGTGCGTGTGGATGTGCCGTTGGTGGCATGCAGCCCGGTGCCGGTGCCTGTGGTCGCCGTGCCGCTCGTCGCGCTATCCGTCGGCGACTTCGCAGTCTTCGAGGTCTTCGTAGACGGCGAATCGGTTGCGGTGCCGCCAGTCGGGTGCTCTGCGGGTTTGGCGCCCGTCGTTGTCCCGCTGCGCTCGGCCACTCCATTGGCACCGATGCCGATTTTCGGTGTGATTCCCGTGGGCTGGGACGCCGAGGGCTTCTGGTCCGTCTTGGCAGGGTGATCCGCCGGTAGGGAGCTCTTGGTGCTCGGCGCCCGTTCGGCAGGGGTGCTGGCGACTGTCACACCGTGCGTTTCGCTGATGGAGACCGACTGACCATTGCGCTTCAGCGTGACATCGCGCCCCGCTACCTCGAGTGTCGCTCCCGAGGGCGTGGTGACCGTGGTGCCGGTGACGGACTTGCCAACCGGTTCACGAGATTGCTTGGCAGGGTTCTGTTTTGCAGTCCCGGGTTGCTCGTCGATGGTCGCGACTACCTTCCCGCCTTCGGACACGGTTGTCGTGCCGCCGTCCCGGGTGAGCGTGGTACCCGGATTGGCCTTGACCTGATCGGCCGTGCGCGGCGCCGACTGGCTGGACTTGAGGTAATTGGTCACCGCCGAGATGACGTCTCCGGTGTTCAGGCCGTGGTCTACCGCCCCACCTTGCGGCACGCCCGGCAACGAATGTACTTCCATGTTGACCGCAGTGGAACCCGGTGCCGCTGTGATGAATTGAGCTCGGTACGGCGTGGCCACCACATCGTCCTTGGTGCTCACCACCAGATAGTCGACACCAGGTTTGGTGTCCGGAAGTTTGTCGAGCTTCTCAAGAAATCGGCTGCCGACGGTTTGTTGCGCTAACGACGGCCACGCCAATGTGCTGGCGGCCGTGTAGATCACGTCTTTGACGGGCTTCCAGCCGTTGATATCGACGGAATTGCCGACGGGGCCGATGAAGTCCGCAAGCCCGCTGAAGGTGGTGCCGTGGGTCGACGGCGCCAACTGAACGACGTTGGCGACCCTGTCAGATTTGTCTTGCGCCACGAAATTCTTGATCAGGAGGCCGCCCTGTGAGTGGCCCACCAGGTCTACCTTGCCCGCGCCGGTTCGGTCCAAGACTGTCGCTACCTCGTCGGCGAGTTGTTGGGTGGACACCTCGACGTCACCGAATCCGCGCAGCCCGATCTTTTGTCCGATCGACCCGACGAGACCCTGGAATCCCTTCTGTCCGTATTCGAAGGTGAATGCCTTCATTCCGGCATCGTGCAGGCTTGTCGTCATCGCGTCCCAGTACTTTTGATTCTCGGCGGTCCCGTGTACCAAGACCACCGGGATACTCCCGGGTGTGGGGCTGCCGGCTTCGGAGGGGGACGTGAGGGATTCGGACGTGATGACCGCGTCGAGTCCACGGCCGTTCTCGCGCGGGTTCAGTGCGACGGTGGCGCGCCGGGTGATCGTCAAGGATTCCAGAGGTGTCGAGCTGGAGGTCAGGGAAATGAAGCCCGATTCGACCGTCAGTGTCAGCGGACCGGACACGGACTGCTGGGGCCTCACCCGCAGGGCAGCGGGCGTTCCGTCTGTGACAACCAATGATGCGACCAGGGATGTGGCCAGCAGGACGCGCAGCCTGCCAGCACGCGGGTGATGTGAAGACGGATTCCGGAGGTCACTGCTCGCGCGGTGCGACGCCGTCGGCATGACCACGACGGTAGGTGTTCAACCGGCCGATCGCATGTCGAGAACGCCAATTTTGTTGCAACACTGGCGGTTTGTGACTGGCATCACGGTGGGCGTGCGGTCGGCTAGTCCAGAAGTGAGAAGGGCCGCGCCTCCTCGATCTCCAATGCCAACTCGAGCAACGTGCGCTCACTGCCGCGACGACCACTGAACATGACCCCGATGGGCAGACCGTCGGGATCCTGGCCGAGCGGCAGCGATATCGCCGGTGCACCGGATGCGTTGTGTACCGGAGTGAATCCCACATAGGAGCTCAGCTTGTCCAGCAACACCTCAGGATCCTGGTCCGGGGTGAGGTACCCGATCCGCGGCGTGGTGTGGGTCAGCACCGGAGTGAGCACTGCATCGATGCCGGTGGTAAACCCGCGCTCGTACACCCGGGCCGACGCGGCCAGCCGGGCCAAGAACAGCGGCGTGCGGTACGACCGCCGGACAAACCTGCGGCTGAGCCCGACCGTGAGCGGATCCAGCCGGGTGGCGTCGAACCCGTCGAACAGCCGGGGGCCGCCCTTGGCGACCGCGAACGCCAAGAAGGACCAGTAATCCTCGAAGTCGACCTTGAAAGAGGGCAGCACCGCCGGTGCGTACGGCTCGACGGTGTGGCCAAGGGATTCAAGCAATTCCGCCGCGGAATTCACCGCTTGCCGGGTCGCGGTATCCGTGGCCGGAGTGAACGGGGAATCCATGCACAGCCCGATGCGCAGCCGCCGCTGCACCGGGCGATCCACGCGACCGATAGGAGTCAGCTTGGGGTTGCGATAGTGCAGCTCGGCCGCCTCGAAGAACCGTGCGCAGTCGCGGACGCTGCGCACCAGCACCCCGTCGGCGACGATCTTCACGGGCGCCGAGCCGCTCGACGGATCGCCCAAAAGCCTTCCGCGACTGGGTTTGAGGCCTACCAGACCGCAGGCCGCCGCCGGAATCCGGATGGAACCGCCGCCGTCGTTACCGTGCGCGATCGGTACCACCCCGGCAGCCACCAGTGCCGCCGAGCCGCCCGAGGATCCTCCGGCCGAGAAGTCGGTATGCCAGGGGTTGCGGGTGACCGAGCCGCCCGAACGTTCCGTACTGGCCGACCATCCGTATTCGGGCATGGTTGTCGATGCGATGGGGACCAACCCGGTGCTGAGGAACTGCTGCGTGAATGGTCCGTCTGCGGTCTGCAGTATCGGTGTAATCGCCGCGGAGCCTTCGGTCAGCGGCATGCCCGCGACATGGATGTTGCACTTTGTCGCGGTGGGCACGCCCCGAAAAGCGGAGTGTTCGGCGGCGTCCTCGATCTGTTGTGCGCGTTCCCGTGCCCGCGGAAAATCCTTGAACTCGACCGCATTGAGCGCAGGGTTGACGCGCTCCAGGCGCACAATGGCGGCGTCGGCACACTCTGCGGCGGTGACCTCGCCCGAGGCGATCCGCTCCGCAACCCCGGTGGCATCCAGGTCGCCCAGGGCGTCCTCGGTGAATGCGTGCACGCGTGTCATGCGTGACCTCCTAAGTAGGCGACGATCGCGTTGGTCAGCCCTCGGCGGGCCTCCTCCAGATCCGAATAGGTTCCCAGCTGTTTTTCCGACACAAGTCCACGCATGGCACCGGGAATGAAGGCTGCCACCTCGCGCACCCGGACTGGATCCACGTCTAAACCGTCGAACGCCAGTTGGCACGCCCGCGCCCAACGATGCTTCCATGAGGCCAGCTCGGCGCCGGTGTGGGGGTACAGCCGTTCCAACTCGGCAGATTCGTGGGGCAGTGCCCGGCGCAGGTTCTCGATGGCCCGGGAGTCAGGCGACGTCAACCCCCGATAGAGGGTTTCGACGATCTTGCTGACCCGGCGATCCAGTGGGCCTTCGGGATCGGACCGCCACGGCTGGTCGCCGCGGCGCTCGGCGGTGCGCTGCAACACCGCAGCCCACAGGCCGTCGATATCACCGAACTGGTACTTCACCGCGCCCCAGGTGGCACCGCACTCCTTGGCGATTCTGTTCGCCGACACGGCGGTGGGATCACCCGAGGCAAGTACCCGCAGCGCGGCATCGAGCATGCTCTCCCGGGTCGCCAGGCCGCGGCGGTTGGCGCGCCGCCCCGTGGCTACCCCTTCGCTCATCTCAGTGATGCTAGCCGCCGAAGAATTTTTCATAGAAGTCTCTGTGAAAAATGCGGGGAGTGGATTACTGTCGCCGCGTAGGGAGGTTCCGATGCCGAAGCCGCCGTTGTCGATGAAGCCCACGGGATGGTTCCAGGTCGCATGGTCGGCGGAGATCGCCGTGGGTGCCGTGCACCGGATGACCTACTTCGGGCGCGAGATGGTGGCCTGGCGCGGGCACTCGGGTGAACTCGCCGTCATGGATGCCTACTGCGAGCACCTCGGCGCGCACCTCGGGCACGGTGGACATGTCGAAGGCGATCGCATCGTCTGTCCCTTCCACGGCTGGGAATGGAACCGCGACGGCAAGAACGTGTGCATTCCCTACGAAAAGCGGCCCAATCCGTTGCGGCGCATCAGAAGCTACCCGGTCGTCGAACGCAACGAGGCCGTGTACATCTGGCACGACGTCGATGGCCTCGACCCGTATTTCGACGTCCCGGACGTCTTCACCGGATTCGAAGACGGCAGCAGCGCCCAGGACTACTACCCTGGCTATCCGCACAGCACCCTGTATCGCGAACGCCTCCAACTACATCCGCAGTACGTTCTCGAAAACGGCGTCGACTTCGCGCATTTCAAATACGTGCACAAAACTCCCTTCATTCCTAAGTTCACCCGGCAGGAGTTCGAGCGGCCCGTCTCCTATGTCGACTTCACCATCGCCTTCGACGAGGTGCCGGGCATGTCTGCCGAAGACATGAGAAGTGGTGTGCGGGCCATCAACGGCGGACTGGGTGTCGCCGTCACCAAGAGCTGGGGGATGATCGACAACCGCACCGTCTCGGCGGTGACCCCCGTCGACGACGAGACTTGTGACGTCAGATTCACCGTCTTCATCGGAAGGCCGCCCGAGGGGGAGCCCGGCGGCGCGGCGGAACCCCCGCAGAACGCAAAGGCCTTTGCGCAGGCCATCATCGACCAGTTTCTCGCCGATATCCACATCTGGTCGCATCAGCGTTACTCGGACCCGCCCGCGCTGGTGCGGGCCGAATACGAAGGCTTCATCGCCCTGCGGAAATGGGCGGCCCAGTTCTATCCGGAGGATGTCCGAACATGAGTGGAATCAGGGTCTTTCAGGTGGCGACTGGAAACGTCGGCACTGAGATGATCAAACGTATCGCCCAGCATCCCGACCTCGAGCTGGCCGGATTGCATTGTTACTCAAGAGAAAAGGTTGGCCGAGACGCCGGTGAGTTGGTGGGTCTGGAAGCCAATGGCGTGATCGCCACCGGTACCGTCGAAGAGATCATTGCCGCCAAACCCGATGTGCTGACCTTCCACGGTGTGTTCCCCGACGAGGATCTCTATGTGAAGGTGCTCGAAGCGGGCATCGACATCGTCACCACCGCCGACTGGATCACCGGACACCACCGCGACCAGAACCACCCGCATCCGTCGGGGCGGCCGACAACCGAGGTGCTGCAAGCCGCGTGCGAGCGTGGCGGATCCACCTTCTATGGCACCGGGATGAACCCGGGGCTCACGCAGATCCTGGGCGTCATCCACTCCTGTGATGTCGCGGAGATCGAAAACGTGACGGTCATCGAATCGGTGGATGTGTCCTGTCATCACTCGGTGGACTCCTGGGAGATGGTCGGATACGGACGCCCCATCGATGACCCGGAGATCCCGGCACTCCTGGAGAAGGGTACGCGTGTCTTCGCCGACGGCGTGTACCTGATGGCCGACTGTTTCGGCCTCGAGCTCGACGACGTCACGTTTTCCTATGAGCTGGGCGCGTGCACCGAAGACATCGACCTCGGTTGGTACCGATTGCCCAAGGGCTCCCTGGGTGCCAATTACCTGAAGTATCAGGGGATTGTCGGCGGCATCCCCAAGGTCGAGGTGCATGTCGAATGGCAGATGACCCCCAAGACGCAGCCGCATTGGAACGTCAAGGGCTGCTACATCACAAAGATCCAGGGTGACCCCTGCGTGTACAGCAAACACATGGTCATTCCCAGGCCTGGCACCGATTTCTCCGACCCGGCCGCCTTCGCATCTGTCGGAATGACCGTCACCGGGCTGCCCGCGCTCAACGCCATCCGGAGCGTCATCGATGCTCCGCCCGGCATCCTCACCTCGGCCGACCTGCCACTGCGTGGATTCGCGGGACGGTTCAAGTAGGGCTGTGCGGACACCGCTGCCAGCTGGGACAGGTAGCCTAAGGCCCGATATGAGCGAGCGAGCCGACAAACCCAGTAACTCGTACGCCGCGGCCGGTGTGGATATCGAAGCCGGCGACCGGGCGGTCGAGCTGTTCAAGAAATCCGTCGCCAAGACCCACCGCCCCGAGGTGCTGGGGGGTATCGGCGGCTTCGCCGGGCTGTTCGCCCTCAAGGGCGGGTACCGCGAGCCAGTGCTCGCGGCCTCCACCGATGGCGTCGGCACCAAGATCGCCGTCGCGCAGGCCATGGACAAGCGCGACACCGTTGGCCTGGACCTGGTGGCCATGGTTGTCGATGACCTCGTGGTGTGCGGTGCCGAGCCGCTCTTCCTGCAGGACTACATCGCCGTCGGCAAGGTGGTGCCCGAACGCGTCAGTGAGCTGGTCGCCGGCATCGCCGAAGGATGCGCCATTGCAGGCTGCGCGCTGCTCGGTGGCGAGACCGCCGAGCATCCGGGTCTGATGGCTCCCGATGATTTCGACCTGTCGGCCACCGGTGTCGGCATCGTCGAAGCAGACCGGGTGCTCGGACCCGACCGGGTGCGTCCGGGCGATGTCGTGATCGCGATGAGGTCCTCGGGCCTGCATTCCAACGGGTACTCACTGGCGCGGCACGTGCTGCTGGAGATCGACCGGATGGACCTGTTCGGACAGGTCGAGGAGTTCGGCCGCACCCTCGGCGAGGAACTCCTCGAGCCCACCCGCATCTACGCCAAGGACTGCCTGGCGCTGGCGGCCGAGACCGAGGTGCGGACCTTCTGCCATGTCACCGGTGGCGGACTCGCGGGCAACCTGGCCCGGGTCATCCCCGACGGATTGGTCGCCGAGCTCGAGCGCGGTAGTTGGACCCCGGGCCCGATCTTCGCGATGATCGCCCAGCGAGGCCGGATCGAGCGTGCCGAGATGGAGAAGACCTTCAACATGGGCGTCGGTATGGTCGCCGTCGTCGCACCCGAAGACGTGGACAGGGCGCTCGCCGTCCTGACCGCACGGCACATCGACTGCTGGACCCTCGGCACGATCAAGAAGTCGGGCAAGGATTCGGGCAGCGAAAATGCGGTGCTGGTGGGCCAGCACCCGAGGTTCTAGGGAGAAGAGATACCTGGAGCCTTAGCGGCGCCAGGCGTCCTCGTCTTCAGTCCAGCGATCGCCGGTGCGGTCATCGTCCGGCTGTGATACCGGAGCCCCCGAAAGCTCACGGCGGAGTTGCTCGAGATCCGTGTTAGGAGAGCTGTATTTCAGCTCGCGAGCAACCTTGGTCTGCTTTGCCTTTGCCCGGCCGCGGCCCATGGGGGAACCCCCTCGCGCAATAGCGGAGCGGCCCGATTTCAGGGCGGCTCCGGTGGAGTTTGTTTATCGATCCTGACGATAGTTTAGCGTGCCGATCCACCAACTGCTGCACGCCCTAACCGCCCGGTTGGGCCGAACCTTGTCGCAGACGGTTGACCGCCTCGCGTCCAGGCTGCTGACCATGCAGTTCGGGCAGTAGATCGAGGTCGATCGCGGCCGCCGCCGGCCCGGCCGTGAGGGGCGTCTGATCGCCCTTGGCGAGGGCCTCGACCACCGGACGTTTGAGCAGAGCCAGGGCGATGGGGCCCAGGTCAACATGGTCGACCACCGAGCCCACCCGGCCCACCGAACGCCCGCCGGCAGCCACCTCGTCACCGGGGGATGGGCGATCGGCAGAGCCATCAAGATGTAGCAACACCAGCACCCGTGGTGGCTTGCCCAGATTGTGGACCCGGGCCACGGTCTCCTGCCCGCGGTAGCAGCCCTTGGCCAGATGGACGGCTCGGGGATCGTCGTCGACCGCGATCCACGCCACCTCATGCGGGATGGTCCGCTCGTCGGTGTCGAGGGACAGTCGTGGCCGCGCGGCGGCGACGCGAAGCGCCTCGAATGCCCACAGCCCGGCGGGGCGTAGGCCAAGGCGTTCGGGGAGCTTGTGACCGGGGGGCACCAGCAGATCGAATGTCGCATCGGGCAGTGGCCACGGCATGCGCCTGATGAGGCCGCCGCCGGGCAGCGCGACCGCACGCTCGAATCCGGGGAGCGCCGTGATGCCCAGCTTTGCGGCCAGGCCGGAGGTGTCCGGTCCCAGCAGGGTGAAGAGCGTCAGTTCGGACGACGAGACCTCGACCTTCGCCCAGAACACCATCTTGGTGAGGAAATCCTTCAGTGCCTGGCCCCGCCATGGCTCGGTATCCAGATACGTGACGCCGTCCAGATCGGTTTGCACCCAGTGGTCCTCCACACGTCCCTGCCCGTCGAGACTGAGGTTCTCGCGCGTCTGGCCGTCCTGCAGATCGGCGACATGCTGACTGGAGATCGTGTGCAACCAGCTCAGCCGTTCGGCGCCGGTCAGGGTGATGACGGGACGCGTCGATTGATCGACAAGAACGGCACTGGTCAGGGCGGCCCGCTGCTCGCCGAGGGGGTCGCCGTAGTGCCACACCGCACCGGTGTCGGGGTTACCTTCAGGGACGTAGATGGCCGTCATGATGTTTTCAACTCTACGACCGCTAATCTCATTGCCCATGGCGGTAGCGGTGCTGGTCACACTCGACGGTGAAGTGCACGACCCGACGGTGCCGTTGTTGTATGCCGATGAGCTCGCCGCCGTTCGTGGCGATGGCGCGTTCGAGACGCTGTTGGTGCGGGGCGGTGTCGTCTGCAAGCTGGAGGCGCATCTGGACCGGATGGCCGCGTCGGCCGCAGCGATGGATCTATCCGAACCTGATCGGCCCGCCTGGCGCACGGCGGTTGAGATTGGTGTGCGGCAATGGAACTCGACATCAAGCGCGGATGCGATGCTACGCCTGGTGTACACCCGTGGGCGTGAAAGTGGCGGGGGTGCAACGGCATATCTGACCATCGCGCCGGTGCCCGAGCGGTCGCTGCTGGCGCGTCGCGATGGCGTCTCGGTGATCACCCTGGATCGTGGGCTGCCCGCGCAGCCCGCCGATCCGCTGCCCTGGTTGCTGTCGGGGGCCAAGACATTGTCCTACGCAGTCAACATGTCCGCGCTGCGGTACGCCGAAACTCAAGGGGCTCAGGACGTCATCTTCGTCAGTTCGGACGGATTCGTGCTCGAGGGCCCGCGCTCGACGGTCATCGTGGACACCGGTGACGCACTGGTCACCCCTTTTCCGGAGCACGGAATCTTGCACGGAACCACTCAGCGTGCGCTCTTCGAAGTGGCTGCGGCCGAGGGCATCCCATGCCGGTACGAGGCCGTGAAGCCCGCCGATCTAGTTGCCGCCCAAGATGTTTGGATGCTGGCCAGCATCACGCTTGCGGCCCGGGTGCGTACGCTCGATGGTGCCGACCGTCCCGCGGGGCCGCTGGCGGCGCGGCTGCCCGAGTTGGTCGACAAGGCCATCACGCTCTAGTTCTGATCGCCAGTTCGGATCGCCGCAGAATAAATCGGTTGTCGCACACGCTCTTGCGTCGTACCGTCGTCGGTACACAAGGAAGGAGGTGGTCCGACAAATTGATTGCTTATTGGACATGTGAGGTGGCTGCTCGCTAGCTGCAGCCATGTGCTGCGGTGGGCAAATCCACGGCAGCCACCCGGCCCCCGAACCCTCGATTAGTCCGATCGAGCCGAACGGTTCGGGGGCCGCCCCCTTTTCTGGGGCGGCCGGAAAGACGTCACTGAGGTACCCGGCTACGAGCCGCCAGGCGGGGAAGTTCTAGCCCGCGAAACGCGACAACCGTGCCGACAGATGCGGTGACAGACCGCCGTCGGCGCCCACTCGCTCTTCGACATAGGCCAGGTCGCCACCGTCGACGATGCCGTATAGACGCTTGGCCCCGCCGATGAGTGCTCCGGACTTACTCCGGGCCAGCGCATCGGTGACCAACTCCCAGGACGAGGCATTGCGCGGATAGCCATAGAACAGCTCGACGAAACCCGCGGCATGTGCCAGCACCAGTTCGATGGCCTGTTTTTCATCGGGATCATCGGGATCGGGCGCGAACCGCCAGAATCCGCTCTCGCGCAGGGTCAGCCTCTCGAAATGTCCGTCGGCATCCAGACGCCATGAGCGCGAATCCCACGTGAGATAGTCGCTGCCGTCGTGCGCGACGATGATCTGCTGCCCAAAGCGGTAGTCGCCGTCGGCATCCCTGCCTTCGCCCTCGCCGCGCCACACCCCGACCAGGGGCAGCAGCGCAAGCATTGCCTGGTTGAGGTCCGGGCCCTCGCGCAGGTTCGCGGTATCGGCAGGGGCGGGAAGGTCTTGAAAGGTGGGGACGTTCCGGCCCACCGATGGCCGCGGCTCGGCGGCGGTCGGATCTGGTTCCGTCACGACTCGTCGGTGATCAGCCGGTACAGCGCGTACAGCGCGAACCAGGTGATGACGACAACGGCAGCCACCAACGCGATCTCGAAGAAGAGCACCACGGAAAGGGAGCTTACCTGGGACAACGGTGTGACCCACAACTCGCCGGGTAACGTCACATTCAGCTACTGCGATGGAGGGGTGTGAGGATCTTGTGGAGCCGATTCTTAGCTGCGTTTTTCGCGCCCTTTGCGGTGTCTGTGGGGCTTGTGGCAGCGCCCGTAGCGAATGCGCAACCACCCAAGTTCCCGGACGTCGACTCCTATCCCGCGGTCGACCTCGGCGACTACCGGGTGATCGGCGCGCACCCGAGCATGTCGGGCTGGGTGTTCAGCACTCCCGGCGGCCTCGCCTGCCAGAGCAACATGATCGCGGATCTGGGGGTGTCGTGTACCGGGGGGATCGTGGGAGCCGGCCAGGGCATGAACTCGGTGGCGGTGTCATTGACCAAGCCGGGTCTCATCGCACAGTACGACCAGACGCCCAACGATCGCGCCTACCCGCTGTTACCCACCGGGTCCAAGATCGCGCCGGGTAACGGCGTCGTCTGTGCGGTCATCGCCGAGGATGCGCTGGCGTGCCAGGCCAAGAAACCCGATTCCTGGCCAAAGGACACACCGGATCCGCCGGACCGGCATTACGGCGAGCACGGATTCGTCGTGCAGCCTTCCGGCAGCTGGTCCTACTAGCGCACGCTCCCGATCTTTGGGGGTAATCCCCCATGAACATTGGGTGTCCGTCTGGATGCCCGCTGCCGGTGCACGCAGGACGATTGCCCGGTGGGCGTCGTGAATAAGAAATCAACTGTGTGGCAATCAGAATCAGTACTCCGGGGCATCGGCATGGGTCTGGTCAGTCTCGCGCTCGTGGTGGCGACGCCGGGTCTTGCGTATGCGGCGACCGACAAGCCCACCCCGGTGCCATCGCCGAATCACGATGGTGAATGGCTCGACGGAGGCATGGCCCCGTCCGAAGCGCAGCAACCGCGCGACAGTGCCGGTGGTTGGGTCGACCATCCCGATGGCACTGGGCCACAGTGCATGGACAGGGGTGTCATCTGCCGTACGGGAATCTGGTACCCCGACCAGGTTCAGAGTCAGCGCGGCCAGCCCGAATGGGCACAGCTGCCTGACGCCACCGGTCCCGAATGCGAGAACCCGGGCGTTGTCTGTGGAAACACTGCGTCATAGGTCGGCCGGAAAACCTTCGGGGACAGTCGATTTACCTGTCCGGGATCAGCTGCCCGCCAGGAAGGTGATCACCGCCAGCACCCGGCGGTGATACTCGTCGGTTTCGGTGAGATTCAACTTCGTCATCACATTGTGGACGTGCTTTTCGACGGTGCTTTCCGTAATCCACAGTCTGCGGGCGATACCGGCATTGGAGTAGCCCTCGGCCATCACCCCCAGTACCTCCCGTTCCCGTTGACTCAGGGCGTCGATCGGGTGATCCTGGCGGCGCGTCAACACCAGCTCTCTGACCAGTGCTGGATCCAGTACCGCGGCCCCGCCGGCAATCCGGTTCAGTGCGTCAAGGAACTCCGCGACATCACCGATGCGGCTCTTGAGGAGGTAGCCGCGTCCACCGCCGGTGGCTACGAGCTCGATCGCGTACTCCACTTCCACATGCGCGGAAAGGACCAGCACCCCGATTTCGGGGAATTCCTTGTGTATCGCCCGGGCTGCGTCGAGTCCCTCCGTGGTGTGCGCCGGCGGCATCCGGATATCCGTGACGACGAGGTCGGGCCGTTGAGCCCTGACCAAGGCCATCAGGTCGACGGCATCGCGTGCCTGACCGACAACCTCGAAACTCGAACGTTCGAGAAGGCTGGCAATCCCTTCACGAAGGAGTACGTCATCATCGGCGATTACCACCCGCAAGGCGACCACAGCGACAGGGTAGCCGCGCAACCTGCGTGGCTATATTCGAAGTGGCGGGACGTATCTGGGTCCCGGAGGTAAGGAAGTTTCCCGACGTGACCCCCACCATCTCAACGCTGCCGCTGGGGCGGTCCAGGGTGGCCGGCGACGCGGTCGGCGATGACCACCGCGCATCGTCACCCAGACTGCGGGGGTGGCTGACCCTGCCTTTTCGGCCGGGTGCGCCCCCTTCGGCGACTCTGGGAATCCTGGTGGCCGCAGGCTTTCTCGTCTGCGAAACCGTTGCCGCGCTGCTGCTGCGGCAGATCGCGCCCACCGAACGCATGGGCACCATCTACCTTCTGGGCATCCTGGTCGTATCGGCGATCTGGGGCCTGCGGCTCGCGGTGCTCACCTCCATCGCCAGTGCCATCACGTTCGACTACGTCCGGGATTGGCCGAACGGTCACGTGCTGTCGGTTGAGCTGCAAAACGGCGTGGTGCACGTGATTTTCCTGGTTGCCGCGCTGGTCGCCAATGGGTTGGCAAGCCTGGCTCGTGCACGCACCAACGAGGTCGAAGCGCGCCGCCGGGAGGCGGCCGCTATCGCCGAGCAACAGGCCGGGTTGCGCCGAATAGCGACGCTGGTCGCGCGTGAGGTACCGCCAGCGGAGGTCTTCGCGGCGTTGGTCGACGAGATGGTTCATTGTCTGCACGCCGACACCGCGGTTCTGTTGCGTTACGAGGCGGGCAACAACGTCACCATCGTCGCGGCATCCGGCGAGGTAGGGATCGGCCACGTCCCGGGAACCCAGCTCACGCTGGATGACGATGCGCCTCCCGGGGAAGCGCTGGCATTCGGTGCCAGCTTGTCTACCCCGATCCGTGTGGGCGGGAACACCTGGGGGGCCGCGGTCTTACGGGGGGACGGCCTTGAGGTTGCGCCCGTCAATGACTTTGCCGATCTGGCGGCCACCGCCATCGCGAACGCTCACACCCGCGAAGAGCTCACGGCCTCTCGCGCGCGGATCGTGACAGCAGCCGATGAGGCACGTCGTCGCCTGGAGCGCGATTTGCACGACGGTGTCCAGCAGCGCCTGGCCTCGCTGCGACTGCGGCTCGGCATGATGACAGCGGAGCTGCCGGTTGGTGTTCCGGACCTGGCCAGCCAACTGGCCGAGTTGAATGCCGGATTGGTCGGCGTCGCCGAAGACCTTCAGGAATTCTCGCGGGGTGTTCACCCGGCGATCCTGTCCAGCGGCTTGCGGCCCGCATTGTGCACGCTGGCTCGGCGTTCGGCTGTTCCGGTCACCATCGAGGTGAATGTCGACGGTGCCGTGGGCGAGTCGGTGGAGATGGCCGCCTACTACGTGCTGGCGGAGGCACTTGCCAACGCCGCCAAACACTCCGCGGCCAGTGGGGTGCGGGTTTCGGTGCGATGCGAGGGGCCCAATCTCTGTATGGTCATTCGCGATGACGGGGTGGGTGGGGCCAATCCGCGTAAAGGTTCGGGACTCGTTGGGCTGACGGACAGGGTCGAAGCACTCGGTGGGCAGTTGAGCGTGTCCAGCCCCGTCGGGCGCGGCACTTCCCTGGACATTTCGATTCCGATCCGCTGATTGGGTTGCCGCAGCGTGTGCGTGTGGGGGGTAACCCCACCTGCCCAATAGTGGTAAACCGCAACAAATTTCGCGTTTAGGCTCCGTTAACCGAGATTCGAGACGGCGTTAACGGCTCTCTAGCTAGATGAGATCCGTTCAGTGGGAGAGCGTTTATCGGGCAATGGGCGCAGCATTTTAATTTCTGGATCTCTTTGCGAATCCTTCCTGATGGGCAAATTGTGCCCGAAGCATGAACCGGAATTGCGGCTGAATTATGCCTGCCTGAATGGGTGCTTCTCATTGACGTGTTGCAGATATCGAAACCATTGGAAAGGGTCACATGGCGGGAATGCTGGATCGATTTACACGCGCTGCATGTGTTGTGGCAGTGCTCTGCTCCATGGCGGCAATGGAAGCGCCCGCGGCATTAGCGGAACCGGTGACCATGCTGCCGGAGGACCTGGATCAGGTGACGCCGGATGGCTGGCATATTCATTTGAATAGTTACAACGAGGTCGTCAACTCGATCCCAAACCTCGCCAATGCCACGAACTCCCGTGAGGCCTTCGTTAACCTCTACTCTTCGGCGACCGTCAGCGGCGGGCAGGGCTCGATTCTGGACAGCCTCTTCATCATGGGATACCAGTTGGGCTGTCAGTCCGACGTGTCCAGCGGGCTGCAGCTGGGTGGTGCCGTGTCCGGGGGTGTGAGCGGCACGGGCTCGCTGGGCTCGAGCAACTCCATCGGCGGATCGGCAGGAGCTGGTGCCACGGGATACGTGCAGACAGATCTGGAACCCGGCGTCATCGTTGATCTGCCGATGTCGAACATGGCGCTCAATCCCGCGGGCCGGGCAACACTGGATGTGACGAACCTGCATGTCAAGGTGGACGCCTGCGGTGGGGACGTCACCATCCGGTCCTACGGCTACCTGCGGATCTCGACCACCAATGCCCATTCCTCGTACGCCATCTATGGCGAACCCATCAAGATCTAGACGAGGACGGTCACCCGAATGGCATCACGCATCAGCAAGAGCACGGGAGTGCTCGTCGCTCTCCTCGGCGCGGGTCTCGTCCTCGCACCGACCGCACTCGCCGCCCCGTCGCCACCTGTCCCTCCGGGGCCGCCGCCGGGGTACGACGGGCTCCCGTACCACAACATGCCGGGCCGGATCGGTCACCAGCCCGGCGCTTACACCTACATCCTCGGCTTCTGGATGCGGCCGCGCCGCGTCCTGGATGCGGCCGGCACCAGCGCCATGAGCAATACCGATTCGGCGTCGGCCGAGTACGGAATGCCCGGCTCGGAACTCGGTGTCGAACCGCTGCGCAACTCGACGCTGGGAGTCGCGCCGGGTGTGCGGCCGGAATCGCCGATGGACTCGATCGGTGCGCCCGATCCCTCCGCCGGTGTGGTGCCTGGTGCCAGCCCGCCCGGTGGCGTCCCAGGTGGCCTGGAAGATCCCGTCCCGGGCACCCATCAACCACCACCGGCTGCCGACAGCGAGTCCGTCCAGCCGAAGGACAACGGAACCATCGCGCCCGGCTCACTCAACAGTGGTCCGGACCTCGGCTCTGCCGCATCGCACTGAATTGTCCTGCACCGCAATACAACACGAGGGATCTGAGAGTATGAGAGCTCGAATTCGCCAGGCCGGTGTCATCGCGGCGTTCGTGGGCGCTGGCGTACTGGGCGCGCCCATCGCCGCGGCCGACCCGTCCGTTCCGGGAGACCCCACCGGGCAGATCTACACGCCGCCCGGATACATCGGCTATTACCCCGGTGTCTATGGGTTGCAGTCCATTTGGTCGTTGACTCCGCCACCCCGAGTCCGCGACGCCGGCGGCACCAGGGCGATGACCAACGCCGACCCCATGTCATCCCATGTGGGTATGCCGGGCGATCGGCTGGGTGTGCAACTGAAGCATGTGACGGTCAAGCCCCATGAAGCCGGTCCGCTCGGGCAGGTGTTTGGCGCCCGTCCGTCGTCGCCCATGCAGCGGACCGACGCACCGGAGGCCGCCGGAGGTACCGCGCCGGGGGCGACGGCCGCCAACGGCCGGCAGAACATCCCTACCGGGCAGCCCCTCGGTCTGGAGAATCCGGCCCCCACGGGGACCGTGCCGGATGCGCCGATGCCCGGCCTGGAGGCTCGGCAACCGGCCCGGAGCGCGGCCGCCGCGCCGGACACCGCGAACTGAATCCGTCGGGCGGTCAGCTGCTGACACGAAAAGGCACCCAGGTACGTGATCCGGGCTGAATACGTACCTGGGTGCCTTATCGAGATAGAGCGAAAAGGGCGCTCAGCTTTCGATCTTGATGTCGACCTCGTGGATCCCGGCGCCGGTGGGGCTCACCGTCGCGGTGCCGTTCCCGGCCGAGGACAACGCCCGCAGCGTCCAGTCGCCCGGTGCGGCGAAGAACCGGAAGTCGCCGGTCGCCGACGCCACCACCTCGGCGGTGAACTCATCGGAGGAATCCAGCAGGCGCACAAAAGCACCGCCCACCGTCTGGCCGTTGCCATCGACCACGCGGCCGGTGATCACGGTTTCCTTCTCCACGTCGACGCCCGCCGGAATGGCCAGGCCCTGCTTCGGTGCACTGCACATAACTAGCTTCCCAACTCGATCGGGGCTCCCACCAGAGAGCCGTATTCGGTCCAACTGCCGTCGTAGTTCGTCACGTTCTGGTGTCCCAGGAGTTCCTGCAACACGAACCAGGTGTGCGAGGAACGCTCACCGATACGGCAGTACGCGATGGTTTCCTTTTCACCGTCCAGCCCCGCGTCGGCGTAGAGCTTGGCCAGCTCTTCATCCGACTTGAAGGTGCCGTCTTCGTTGGCTGCCTTGCTCCACGGGACGTTGATGGCGCCGGGGACGTGCCCCGGGCGCTGGCTCTGCTCCTGCGGGAGGTGCGCGGGAGCCAGGATCTTGCCGGAGAACTCGTCGGGCGAACGCACGTCGACCAGGTTCTTGGCACCGATGGCGGCGATCACCTCGTCGCGGAAAGCGCGGATGGAGTTATCCGGGGCGGCGGCCTGGTAGGACGTCGCGGGCCGGGAGACGGTGTCGGTGGACAGCGCGCGGCCATCCAGCTCCCACTTCTTGCGGCCGCCGTCGAGCAGCTTCACGTCCTGGTGCCCGTACAGCTTGAAGTACCAGTAGGCGTACGCGGCGAACCAGTTGTTGTTGCCGCCGTAGAGGACCACGGTGTCGTCATTGCTGATGCCCTTGTCGGACAGCAGCTTCGAGAACTGCTGCTGGTCGACGAAGTCACGCTTGACCGCGTCCTGCAGATCGGTCTTCCAGTCCAGCCTGACGGCGCCCTCGATGTGGCCGACGTCGTACGCGCTGGTGTCCTCGTCCACCTCCACGAACACCGTGTTAGGGGCGGAAAGGTTGTCTTGCGCCCATTGGGCGGAGACCAGTACGTCAGAGCGTGCCATGCAGGGGTTCCTTTCAGGGTAATTAGTTGGTTTTGTCGGGTTACTGAGCCGACGGTTGTGTGCGGCGAAAACGGGTGACGAGAGGGTACAGCTGGCAGCCCAGGCAGATGCCGAAGGCGGCGTTCAAGAAGGCAGCGCCCAGCGCGAACGCCGTCGCGATCAAGCCGAGCAATGTGACGCCGGTGGCGAAACCGATGGTTCCGACCGCGGCGAAGGTGAAGCCCAGCAGTTGGGCGAACTGCAGCGGCGGGATGGGCTCGCGCTCGGTCACCGGGCTCAGCCTGGGCTGAATCAGCGTCCGGAAGATAGTCCCGTAGGGGCCGCGATGCGGCCCGAGTAGCGCGCCGATCGCAAAGACCACCGCTTGGAGTCCCAGGATGACCGCGGCCGACACCGGCGACACGGCAGATACCGCCAGGGTGACGATGAGAACAGTGGTGGTGACCCAGGCGACGAAGCGGGGTCCGCGAACGTCAACCTGCGTGATTGCGGGCGTTGAGTTGGCAGTGGTCATGGGTTGTTGTGCTCCTGAGGGTGGCGGATATGGCTACACCTGTTACGGCACACTCGAAGGTGGCCGCGATTAGCAGCAACAACAGCAGCAGCCCGCGACGCGGCACAGATCGACGGCGCGTCGTTTGGTGAGCATCGGCTCAAGGCGGGCTTGCACGGCGACGAGTTTACCCCGGCTGCGTCAGGCCTTGCAGGGCAGTGCGCAGGTCCGCGGCCTTCGGTACTCCTGAGACTCGATATGCCTGCCGTCCGCTGGCATCGAAGATGAAGGTGGTCGGCAGTGACAAGACCGACAGGGTCCGAGCCGCGTCGGGGTTTGCGTCGATATCGACCTCTATATGCGCCACCTCGGGCTGCTCGGCCGAGACCTGGTCCACGACGCGACGGACCGCCGCGCACGGGCCACACCACACCGCGCTGAAGTGCACGATTGTCGGTCCGGTGGCCGATAGTGCGATACCTGGCGGGGCCTGCGCCTCGTCCGCGCCACCGGGACCGGCACGCAGCTTGCCGGACTTGCTCTTGATGGCGACCGCGATGAGGCTTGACGCCAGCAGCGCGACCGCGATCGCAATGACCGCGGTCACCAATGGCGATGAGCCGCTCGCCGGAAGAGCGGACAAACCTGGCGTCATGACTGCTTGAACGCGTCCAGGGAGATGGTTACTCCCTTGGCGATACCTTCGATGATCACATCTGATCCACGTGCGCCGACCGTTGTTGGTTCGATGGCAAAGGGGAGCTTCTGCCGGGGGACAACCTTGGTGAACGCGGCGAACACACCCGCCTGCTGTTCCTCGGGCACGTCGCGGTCGGCCGTTCCCGGGCCTGTGACCACGGATGTGGCGACGAACTGAAGGTCTGTCTTGTCGCGTCCCCCGACGGAGACGTCTACGGACACGGTCACCTTATGTTGGAAATCACCCGTCTTCGGAGTGCCGGTGAACAGCAGACCGGTTCCGGTGGAGATGCCCGATTCGGTGGTGCCGCCGGTGGCGTCGTTCTGTTCTTTCGGAGGTGGTTCGACGGCGAGGTCGTTGATCCCCATGAATCGACCCAGGTGATTGGAGTCGATGATGATCCGGCTCTCCACCCGATCCACCCGCAGCGGGGAGTCCGGGCGGATCAACCAGGACGCCTGGGAGATATCGATGCCGTGCAGCGTGCCTTCCAGCGTTGCCTTCCCCGTCTCGGCGTGGTCCACGCCATGCGCCTTGATCTCTACTTCCTTGTACCGGTGCGCCAGAGCCTGGGGGATGAACGGGAACACCAAGATGGCGACGGACGGATCGGAGCTCAGGTTCGCCTCGGCGCGCAGGGTCCGGGACAGCCGGTATTCGGCGTAAATCGCAAACCCGAAATCGGTGCCGGTGGCCACGATTGCCAGTGCACATACCGCCGCGATAGTGGCGATCAGGGGTTTGCGCATCTGCACATTCTGGCGTACTCCCGCGCGTTCGCGGTTCTCGGCCACGGACTGCTGGTGTTCATGCAGGCGGCTCATCCACGCTTACAAGCAGGTGGCGCGGTACATTATGGAACACCTGGAGACCGAAGCACCCGGGTGTTGGAGGGCTCGTTGGACCTGTTGCTGCTGACCGCTGACCCAAATCCGGACGCGGTGCTGCCGTCCTTGTCGCTGCTCGCCCATACCGTGCGACCAGTGCCCAGCGAGGTGTCCTCGCTGTTAGAGGCGGGCTCCGCCGACGTGGCGATCGTCGATGCGCGCACCGATCTGGCGTCGGCGCGCGGACTGTGCCGACTGCTGGGCGCGGCCGGATCCTCGGTTCCGGTGGTCGCCGTGGTCAACGAAGGCAGCCTGGTGGCAGTCAACGTCGATTGGGGTCTGGACGACATCCTGCTGCCCGGGACGGGACCCGCTGAGATCGACGCGCGACTGCGTCTGCTGGTGGGGCGCCGTGCTGGTGCGGTCAACGTGGAGAACGCCAGCAAGGTGGTGCTCGGTGAACTGGTCATCGATGAGGGCACGTACACCGCGCGGTTGCGTGGCCGCCCCCTCGACCTCACCTACAAGGAGTTCGAGCTGCTCAAGTATCTGGCGCAGCATGCCGGCCGGGTATTCACCAGGGCCCAGCTGCTTCAGGAGGTGTGGGGATACGACTTCTTCGGTGGCACCCGCACCGTGGACGTCCATGTGCGACGGCTGCGTGCAAAGCTGGGCGGTGAGTACGAATCGCTCATCGGCACCGTGCGCAATGTCGGTTACAAGGCGGTGCGCCCACCGCGCGCGAAGGGCGATGCCGGCGGATCCGAGAGTGCCGGTGCCGTGGACTCTGATGACGACGCTGAACTGGACGACGACGTGCTCGATGACGTGGATGATGACGGCGCCGACGAGGACATCACCGCCGAACCAGGGGCGCGCAACGCGGGCTGAATCACGACTAGCGTGGCGGTATGACCGAATGGGTCCCGCTTCTTGATGATCAGCGCCAATTGCAGATACGTGAGTTGATCGTCGAGGCCACTCGCGTCGACGGCATTGCCCCGGTGGGGGAGCAGGTGCTGCGGGAACTGCGTGGAACCGGGGCCAAGCATCTGGTCGCCGAGGACGGCGACGATGTGGCGGGGTACCTGAACTTGGTGCTGCCCGATGAGGGCGCCGCCGACGAGAATGTCACGGCGATGGCCGAATTGGTGGTCGTGCCGGGGGCACGGCGCCGGGGAATCGGCTCGGCGATGATCCGGCTTGCCCTCGCGGAGGGCGGTGACGGTACCCGGATCTGGGCGCATGGCGACCTTCCGCCCGCCCGCGCACTGGCCGCGACGCTCGGACTGGTCGCGTTGCGGCGACTGCACCAGATGCGCCGACCGTTGGCAGATCTGCCTGCCATCTCCGCCGATGCGAGTGTCGTAATCCGCCATTATGCTGGGCCGCAAGATGATTCGGATATTCTGCGGGTCAACAATGCCGCATTCGCCTGGCATCCGGAGCAGGGAGGCTGGGGTCAGGACGATCTGTCCGCCCGGTTTGCCGAACCGTGGTTCGATCCGGGTGGTTTGTTCCTCGCGCACGACGCACAAACCGGCGATCTTCTCGGATTTCATTGGACCAAAACGCATTTGGACAAGCCCGGAGTGGGCGAGGTGTACGTCGTCGGGGTTGACCCAGCCGCGCAGGGGCGGGGGCTAGGCCATCTGCTGACTCTGGTGGGGCTGCACCATCTGGCTGACGCCGGTCTGGGCACCGTGTTGCTGTACGTCGAGTCGGACAATGGCGCGGCCCTGCGGACATATGAGCGGCTGGGATTTGCGGTGTTCCACACCGACGCGGCATACGGTCGGGCCTGACAAGGCGTTTACCTGCGATAACGACCGGACTGTCAAGTCTGTGAGTTCACTTTCCGTTCACCTGCGGTCGGGTGCCCGTCCATCGTCTGCCTTTAGTTTCCGGGGTGCGCGTAGAAGATCCACCCTCATCACCCGTCTTCCCATCACTCATGCGAGAAAGCGAGAGCCGTGAACCTCAAGGCCGTGAATCTTAAAAGTACCGGCACCACGATCTTCGCGGCAGCCGCCGCGGTCGCCTTGACCGCTGGCCTCGCCGCCTGCGGCAGCGACAACACCACGGGGGGCTCCTCCTCGAGCGCATCGGGCGCTGCTTCCGGCTCGGGTGAGTGTGCGGGCAAGGCCAAGCTGAGCGCCGAGGGTTCGTCGGCCCAGAAGAACGCCTTCGACATCTTCGCCAACGAGTACTCGACCGCGTGCTCCGGCAAGTCGATCAACTACAACCCCACCGGCTCGGGCAAGGGACGCGATAACTTCATCGCCGGACAGGTCGACATCGGCGGCTCCGACTCGGCGCTGTCCGAAGAAGAAGCGGGCAAGGCAAAGGAGCGCTGCAGCGGCAACGAGGCGTGGAACCTGCCCGTCGTCTTCGGCCCAATTGCCTTGGCGTACAACCTTCCCGGTGTCGACAAGCTGGTTCTGAACGCGGACGCGGCCGCCAAGATCTTCACCGGCGCCATCACCACCTGGAACGACCCGGCCATCGCCGCCCTCAACCCGGGTGTGACGCTGCCGGACACCAAGGTCACCCCCGTGTACCGCAAGGACAAGTCCGGTACCAGTGAGAACTTCGGCAAGTACCTCACCACCGCCGCGCCGGAGAGCTGGACCAAGGGCAGCAGCGGTACCTGGGAGGGCGGCGCCGGTGAGAGCGCCGAGAAGTCCTCGGGTGTGGCCGAGAAGGTCAAGGCTCTGCCCGGTGCCATCACCTACGTGGAGAAGGGCTACGCCGACGACCTCAAGATGCCGTACGCCCAGATCGACAGCGGTGCCGGCGCCGTCGCGCTGACCCCGGAGACCGCCGCCGCCTCGGTGGAGACCGCCAAGTTCGCGGGCGAGGGCAACGACCTCAAGCTGGACCTGGCCTCGATCTATGGGACCAAGACAGCCGGCGCTTACCCGATCGTGCTGGCCACCTACGAGATCGTTTGCTCCAAGGGCTACAAGGACGCTGACGTCGCCGCCGCGGTGAAGTCGTTCCTGACGGTCGCGGTGAACCAGGGCCAGAAGGGTCTGGCCGATGTCGGCTACGCCCCGCTGCCCACGCAGTTCAAGTCTCGTCTGGAGACGGCCATCAAGGCGCTCTCTTAGCAGCTGATTCGTCCCCACCCGGTGAGCTTGGGTGACCCGGGTGGGGACGTACCATCAACGACATAGACAGCGAGTTCAATGAGCAGCCAGACCAGCGGGATCGATCCCGTGGGGGTAGCCCGTCCGGCGGATCTTGACGGATCGGTCTTCGAGGAGAAGCCACAACCCATGAGCGACGAGGGCGACCATCAGCCACCCGCCAAGGCCACCAATACGGTCACGAAGACGGTCACCCGTCCCGGCGACCGCATCTTCTCCGGACTCGCCAAGGGGTCAGGTGTATTTGTTGTCGCGCTCATCGGTCTGGTGGCCGTATTCCTGATCCTGCGTGCCGTGCCGGCGCTGAGTAACGACGACGAGAACTTCTTCCTCTACAACGGGCCATGGCGCACTGACGACACGTCGCACATGCAATTCGGCGTGCTCGATCTGTTCCAGGTCACCGTCTTCGTCTCGGTCTTCGCGCTCTTACTCGCGATGCCGGTGGCTCTGGGCATCGCGATCTACCTGACCGAGTACGCACCCGCGCGGGTGCGTGGTCCGCTTGCCTACGTCATCGACCTACTGGCCGCGGTGCCGTCCATCGTCTACGGCCTGTGGGGCATCTACGTACTGGCTCCGGCGATCGCGCCGGTTGCCCTGTGGCTCAACAGAAATCTCGGATTCATCCCGCTCTTCGCCGATAGCCCCGTGAACATTGCAGGCGGCGGCAACCTGTTCACCGGCGGCATTGTGCTGGCGGTGATGATCCTGCCGATCATCGCGGCCGTGACGCGCGAGGTCTTCATTCAGACCCCCAAGGGGCAGATCGAGGCCGCGCTCGCGCTGGGTGCCACCAAATGGGAAGTGGTGCGCACCACTATCATTCCCTTCGGTACCTCCGGATACATCAGCGGTTCCATGCTGGGGCTCGGCCGTGCGCTGGGCGAGACCATCGCGCTGATGCTGATCCTGTCGGGCACCTCGGTGGCGTTCGGATGGTCGCTGTTCGACAGCGGAAGCACCTTTGCAACCCATATCGCTTCCAACGCATCGGAATTCAATAACGAACTAGAGGCCGGAGCATACATCGCGGCCGGGCTGGTGCTGTTCGTGCTGACATTCCTGGTGAACTCGGCGGCCCGTGCCGTCGTCGGCGGAAAGGGCCGGGCATGACCTCGACTCTCGACAGGCCCGTGAAGGAGCCCGCCTTCCATCCGCTCTCGGGCCGGCGCAAGGCCACCAACGCCCTTGCCACGGTGTTGGTCTCGGCCGCGGTGCTGATCGCGCTGATCCCGCTGGTGTGGGTGCTGTACACGGTGTTCGACCGTGGATTCACCGCCATTCTCAGTGCGGACTGGTGGTTCAAATCGCAGAACATGATGACCAACCGGATCGCGGGCGGCGGTGCCTATCACGCCATCGTCGGCACGCTGTTCCAAGGTCTGTTCTGCGCGATCATCTCGGTGCCCATCGGCATCTTCGTGGCCATTTACCTGGTCGAGTACGGCGCGAACTCCCGGTTGGCCAAGGTCACCACGTTCATGGTCGACATCCTGACCGGTGTGCCGTCCATCGTCGCCGCGCTCTTCATCTACGCCCTGTGGGTGGCCACGCTAGGGCTGCCGCGGTCGGGCCTTGCGGTCTCACTGGCTTTGGTGCTGTTGATGATTCCGGTGGTGGTGCGTTCCTCGGAGGAAATGCTCAAGATCGTCCCGAATGATCTGCGCGAGGCCTCCTTTGCCCTGGGCGTGCCCAAATGGAAGACCATCGCGCGCATCGTGCTGCCGACGGCACTCTCGGGTGTGGTCACCGGTGTGATGCTGGCGCTGGCACGGGTCATGGGCGAGACCGCGCCGCTGCTCGTGCTCGTCGGTTACAGCAAGCTGATCAACTACGACATGTTCGGCGGGGAGATGGCCTCACTCCCGGGCATGATGCTCGATCAGCGCAGTGGTTCGGTGGTGGGTCTTGCCGAGTCCCGGCTCTGGGGCGCTGCCCTCACCCTCATCTTGTTGGTCGCGATTCTCAACGTGATCGCCAAACTCATTTCGCGTTTCTTCGCGCCCAAAAAGGTCTAGGAAGGTAGTCATGGCCAAGCGTCTCGATCTCAAGGACGTCAACATCTACTACGGCAAGTTTCATGCCGTTCAGGATGTCGCGCTGTCGGTTCCGCCCCGCAGCGTGACGGCGTTCATCGGCCCGTCCGGTTGCGGCAAGTCGACGGTGCTGCGCACCCTCAACCGGATGCACGAGGTGACGCCCGGTGCCCGCGTCGAGGGTTCGGTGCTGCTCGATGGAGCCGACATCTACGGTGCCGGGGTTGACCCGGTGTCGGTGCGCAAGACCATCGGCATGGTGTTTCAACGGCCAAACCCATTCCCCACCATGTCGATTCGTGACAACGTGGTGGCCGGCCTGCGGTTGCAGGGTGTGCGCAGCAAGAAGACCCTTGACGAAGTCGCTGAGCGTTCGCTGCAGGGCGCCAACCTGTGGAACGAGGTCAAGGACCGTCTCGACCGCCCGGGCGGCGGGCTCTCCGGAGGTCAGCAGCAGCGTCTGTGCATCGCCAGAGCCATCGCCGTGCAGCCGGACGTGCTGCTGATGGACGAGCCGTGCTCGGCCTTGGACCCCATCTCCACGCTGGCCATCGAGGATCTGATCTCCGAGCTCAAGCAGGAGTTCACCATCGTCATCGTCACGCACAACATGCAGCAGGCCGCGCGTGTCAGTGATCAGACCGCGTTCTTCAACCTGGAGGCCGCAGGCAAGCCGGGCATGCTGGTGGAAATCGACGACACCGAGAAGATCTTCTCCAACCCCAGCCAGAAGGCCACCGAGGACTACATCTCCGGTCGTTTCGGCTGATCCAGATCGCACGATTGGCTCCGAGTCTGCATCTCACGACGGTTTTGTGCCTCGAAACGTCGTGAGACGCAGACTCGGCGGAATACCTCGGGCCGTGCCGCTGTCTTAGTCGGCATGACAAAGGCAGTGCAGTTCGACCAGTACGGCGACATCGATGTCCTGCAGGTGCGTGCGGTGCCGCGTCCAGTACCCGGGCCCACGGACGTGCTTGTGCAGGTGCGTGCCGCGGGAATCAACCCCGGTGAGGCGAAGATCCGTACCGGGATGCTGCACGACCGGTTCCCTGCGACCTTCCCCTCCGGGCAGGGCAGCGACCTGGCGGGTGTCGTGGTGGAGGTCGGCCATAGCGTGGCGCGTTTTGCACCAGGGGACGAGGTGTTCGGCTATACCGACGATCGGGCCAGTCACGCCGAGCTTGTCGTTGTTCCGGCCAGCCAGCTGGTGACCAAGCCCGAGAGTTTGTCGTGGGAGGTGGCAGGCAGTCTGTTCGTCGCGGGTACCACCGCCTACGCCGCGGTCGGCTCGGTTGATCTGGCTCCGGGTGACGTGGTCGCCGTCTCTGGCGCGGCGGGTGGAGTGGGCACCATCGCCGTACAGCTCGCCAAGGCCGCTGGTGCGACCGTGATCGGTATCGCGGGGCCGGGTAACGACGAGTGGCTTACCGCGCATGGCGTCATCCCGGTCAACTACGGCGACGGGCTGGCGGACCGCATCAAGGCAGCAGCGCCCGAGGGGCGGGTCGATGCCTTCCTCGACCTCTTCGGCGGGGGCTACGTCGAGCTGGCGCTCAATGAGCTTGGAGTGGAGCTGCGGCGAATCGACACCATCATCGACTTCGCGGCGATCGAGCGATACGGCGTGCAAAGTGTGGGAAACGCCGAAGGCGCCTCCGCGCAGGTGCTCGCCGAGCTGGCCGCACTGATTGTCGACGGAAAGCTTGATGTGATTGTCGCGCAGACGTTCCCGTTGGACGAGGTGCGCAATGCGTACGAACTTCTAGAGCGGCAGCACACCCGGGGAAAGATCGTTTTGGTGCCTTAGCCGCTCAGAGCGACGTCAGGTGGTCGTGACCCTGTCCCTCGGGCGGCAGGGTGCCGGTCACCTGGAAGATGACCCGGCGGGCGACCTCGACCGCGTGGTCGGCGAAGCGCTCGTAGAAGCGGCCCAGCAGCGTCACGTCGACGGCGGCGGCCACTCCGTGCTTCCACTCGCGGTCCATGAGCACGGTGAACAAGTGCCGGTGCAGGTCATCCATCGCATCGTCTTCCTCGTTGATGCGAGCGGCCTTCTCCGGGTCGCGAGTCAGCAGCACCTCTTGCGCACTGTTGCCCAAATCGACCGCGACGCGGCCCATTTCGGCAAAGTATCCGTTGACCTCTTCGGGCAGTGCGTGCTGCGGATGGCGGCGCCGGGCGATCTTGGCGACGTGCAGCGCCAGAGCGCCCATCCGGTCCACGTCGGCGACGATCTGGATGCTGCTGACAACCTCGCGGAGGTCTCCGGCCACGGGAGCCTGCAGGGCCAAGATGGCGAAGGCATTCTCCTCGGCGGCGGCGCTCATCGCGGTGATCTGCTCGTGGTCGGAGATGACCTGCTCGGCGAGCACGAGATCGGCCTGCAGCAGTGCACGAGTGGCCCGCTCCATGGCGGCTCCGGCCAACCCACACATCTCCCCCAGCTGTGCCGATAGTGAGGACAGCTGCTCCTGAAACGCGGTACGCATGGATCAAGCCTACGGACCCGCCGTCGTTGAGTCATGGCCCTGGCGTGAACGGCGAGTGAATGCCGCCACAGGTTCCGTGAAAGAAACTGAGATCAGCGTCTAAATAGACGGACTATCCGCAGGTAGCGTCGCCGGCGTTGACGACCGTCAGGTCCATGGGGAGCTCGGCGGGCGCCATCGCGCCCGAGGACAGCTGTAACGGCACGGTCGAGCCGGCGGCGGGCGGAGCCTGCAAGTTCGCGGTGGAGGCGTAGTCACTGCCCAGGACCACGCGCACGGTGGTTTGCGCGCCGTTGATTCGCTGGAGCTTGGCACCGCCGAAGGAGGCGGCAACGGTCGCGGCCTGCTGCTCGTGCCCCGGCGAGAAAAAGACTGTGGTGGAGGGCAGGGCGGACGGATAGTCGTCGGTAGTGGTGATGCCGAATCCATAGTGGGTCAATTGGCTCGCAGCCGACGCTGCCAGGCCCGTTTGGCCCGTGCTGTTGGACACGTGCACATTGATCTCGCTGGGCTCGGTGGTTACCAGATCGACGGGCTCACTTGGTGTGGCGGCCGGAGTTGGTGTGGCGGTGGATGTTTCGCCGAGCTCGCTTGCTGCTCCGTGCTCGCTGGACGCCAGCGTGGTGTCCTGGGTGGTGGTGCCGGGCATCGGAACGCGGGTGCCGTCGGGCTGCAGCTCGCCGGGCAGCGGATCGTCATTGATGATGGCGTCGAAGATCTTTCGGATATCCGTGGTGCGGGGCGTCTCATTGCCTTCGGAATCGGTGCCGTCGGTCGGCACCGTCAGGAAGGTGATTCGGCCGGCCTTCACGTCCTGGAGCGACTGACCCAGGTCCACAAGGTCTTTGGTCCTGATGTTGTCGACGTAGGAGTCGTCGATGAAGGTGTTCACCACGTTGTTGAGCTTGCTCAACGAGAAGAACGTGTTGTGCGAGATCATCGAACGAAGCAGGGACGACAGGAACAACTGCTGGCGTTTGATGCGTCCGTAGTCGCCGTTGTATTCGGTGGTGACCTGGCGCGCGCGCACGTACTGCAGGGCGGTGTGCCCGTCAATCGTTTGGCGCCCAGCGTTTTCCAGCACGGTGCCCAGCTCGTAGTCTTCGATCGGCGTGGGCGTGCACACCTCGACGCCGCCGAGCGCGTCGACCATCTTGGAGAAGCCCGCGAAGTCCACCCCGAGGAAGCGGTTGATGTTCAACCCCGACATCTTCTGGATGACCTTCACCAGGCATTTGGGTCCGCCGAATGCGAATGCCGAATTGAGTTTGGTTTCGGTGTACGCCTTATCGGGTCCGTAGGACCGGGTGTCTTCGTTCCAGACCTCGCACAGTGTCGGCTGGATCGCCAGGTCGCGCGGGAAGGACACCACCGCGACACGCTTACGGTTCGCCGGGATGTTGACCAACATGATGGTGTCCGAGCGGGTGCCTTCGGCGTCGGAGGTGTCTCCGGCTCCCATGCTGCTGTTGGCCCCTGCCCGGGTATCCACGCCGATGATCAGGAAGTTCTCGTCGCCGTATTGAGCGTTGGGATCACGAATATCGTGAGAGTTGGGGTCCAGCGCCTCGACGCGGTTGAGTCGGTTGTTCTTGACATTGCTCCACTGCCACGCACCGCCGGTCAGCGCCAGGGAGCACACCGCGACGACGGCGGCGATGGAGCGTCCGAGGTAGATGGGCCGCCGCGAGCGCTTGGGTTCAGGTTCCCGAACAGAGGCTTCCGGATTGCCCACCCGGATCGGAATGGCGCGGGTGTCGATGTTGTCGTCCAGATTCGATGCCCGGACGCGGCGCGCGGCGGCCTTGTCGTAGAGGGGGGCGTCGTCGGGGTAGTCCACAAAGTCGGGGCGCTCATCGACCGGTTCATCGGGGTGGTGATCGAGATGGGGCATGTCCTGCGGCACCTGCGGCAGGACATCGGTGTGGCTCTCGTCGGCGATCGGGCCGGGAGCGGGCTCCTCGGCGCGGTCCTCGTCCTCTAAGCGAGCGTGCCGCCGCGATCGGCGCCCACCGCCAGCGCCCTCGCGGGCAAGGAGGTCGGCCACGGACAGGGAGTGCGAGCCAGTCTCGTGCGCCGACGCCGCGGTCTCCTCCGGCGCGGGAGTTGGCTTGGCTCCGCTGGGAGCCGGTCGGGGAGGCCGTGCGGCCTGTCCGGGTGCGGGCCGGGGGGAACGTGACGACGGCTCGGCGCGCAGCGTCTCGCGCACTGACTGCTCGATCTCCAAGCGCCGGGTCCACTCGTCGTCGGTGGGGTCAGGCAGCGAGTGATTCAGGGCCGGCGGTGGTGTCCACGGTGTGTTGGATCGTTCCGGCGCCACGTCGATGTCAGGATGACTGCCAACGGGCTCGATGGCGCGTTCCCATGGGGCCGCGCCATATGCGCGTGGTTGGGCAGGAGTGGCGTTGGGGCCATCACCCATGTTCAACCTCGCTTAAAACGTCTGGACAGTTGCAAGTACACGGCACACCGGCAGCACATAGCGCCGTGCCCGGGGCACGGTCGTCGTCACATGCTACTGAGCATTGCCGCAGATCACCATGCCCAGTGACCGAGATGTGACCCCACGTCACCCGCCAGAGTGCATGACATCGGCGGCCGAGGGAACAGTGCAATCGTCGGGGTCATTGAGCCAGCCATCGGGTAGCGACACCTTGCCCGGTGACCCCTGGCGCCCGCGGGGGCCGTTTCCGCCTTCGGGGAAAGGAGCCGTGGCGTCCAGCTGATGGAGAAGGGTGTCCAGCTCGGCGAGGGTACTGACGAGCGCGAGCGCCCGGCGGAGGTCTCCACCGGCCGGGAAGCCGTGCAGATACCACGCGATGTGCTTGCGCATATCGCGCAACGCCTTGTCCTCCCCAAAATGGTCGACGAGCAACACCGCATGACGCCGCATGATGTCCGTGACCTGACCGAGATTCGGGGGCTCGGGAATCGTCTGACCGTTGAATACTGCACTCAACTCGGCGAAGAGCCAGGGGCGGCCGAGGCAACCGCGACCGATGACAACACCGTCGCAGCCCGTCTGCTCCATCATCACGACCGCATCGGCGGCATCGAAAATATCGCCGTTCCCGAGGACGGGGATGGTTGTGACGTGATTCTTGAGTGCGGCGATCTGGTTCCAGTCGGCGGCCCCGGAGTAACGCTGCGAGGCGGTGCGCGCGTGTAGTGCGACGGCCGCGGCGCCCTCTGCCTCGGCGATGGCTCCGGCATCCAGATGGGTGTGGTGGTCGTCGTCGATGCCGACACGGAACTTGACCGTCACCGGTATGTCGGTGCCCTCGGTGGCCCGTACGGCGGCGGAGACGATCTGGCCGAACAGTCGCCGTTTATAGGGAAGCGCGGCGCCTCCGCCATTTCGGGTGACCTTGGGTACCGGGCAGCCGAAGTTCATATCGATGTGGTCGGCAAGATTCTCATCGACGACCATCTTGGCGGCGCGGTAGGTCGTTTCCGGATCCACCGAATAGAGCTGCAGCGAGCGTGGCGACTCTTCGGGGGAGAAGGTCGTCATGTGCAGGGTGACAGGGTGGCGTTCGGCGAGCGCCCGCGCGGTCACCATCTCGCAGACATACAGTCCGCTCACGGTGCCGGTGGTGGCCAGCTCAAGCTCCCGGCACAACGTCCGGAACGCCACGTTGGTGACACCCGCCATCGGCGCCAGTACGACTGGGCTAGGCAATGCCAAAGACCCGATCCGCAGTTCGCGGGATCGGGCCTTCGGGAGGTCGACAGATGCGGTCACGTGTCAGTCGATTAGACGCTGACCGCTTCCCTGGCTGCCTTGGCGGCGTTGCGTTCGGCACGTTTGGCCTGGCGCTCCAGGTACTTGGCCTTGACTTCCTCGAAGTCCTCGGAGGTCTTCCTGAGGTCACCGATGATGCGTTCGACACCCTCGCGGTACTCGTCGCCCTCGCCGTTGATGTCGTCACGGTCGAAGATGCGCCACTTGCGCAGCACCGGCAGCACCACCTCATCGAGGTGAGACTGCGGGTCGTAGACACCGCCGGTGGCGATGGTGACCGCGTTACGGCGGAAGCCGGGGATCGTGTAGCCGGGCATCTTGAAGTTGTCGAGCACCCGGAAGATGGACTTCATGGCCTGGTTCGGGGCGATCTTGAGACCGGCCTCGACCATGTTGCGGTAGAAGATCATGTGCAGGTTCTCGTCGGTGGAGATGCGCTTGAGCAGCTCATCGGCGATGGGCTCGGCGCAGGCCTTGCCGGTGTTGCGGTGCGAGACGCGGGTGGCCAGCTCCTGGAAGGTCACGTACACCACCGAGTCGAACAGGCTCTCGGCGAAGAGCTCCTCGCCGCCCTGGCGGTTCTGGCCGGGGGAGAAGCCGCGGGTCATCTGCTCCACGCGCAGCTTCTCGAGTTCGAACGGGTCCACCGAACGGGTCACTACCAGGTAGTCGCGGATGGCGATGCCATGGCGGTTCTCCTCGGCGGTCCACCGGTTCACCCAGGTGCCCCACGGTCCGTCCATGGTGAAGTTCATGGCGATCTCGCGGTGATACGAGGGCAGGTTGTCCTCGGTCAGCAGGTTGGTGATCATGGCGACCTTGGCCACCTCGGAGAGCTTGGACTGCTCAGGATCCCAGTCCTGGCCGCCTAGAGCCTTGTAGTTCTTGCCCTCTGACCAGGGGACATAGTCATGCGGGTTCCAGTCCTTGGTGACGCCGAGGTGGCGATGCACATTCTCCTCGACCACGGGCTCAAGCTCATGGAGCAGCTCCAGGTCGGTGAATTCCTTCTGCATGGACATCCCTCAGGTTCGACAGAGTTATCTGTATCTGGAAGTTGCAGTCAATATATCTGTAAACGGCGGTTGCATACAAGTGGACGAACTGTGGCGCACAACAACCTGCCCGCGGGCCCTCTGGCGTGCGGATGAAGGCATTTCTCGCTCGAGCTGCGAGGCCTGTACACCCGCAGTATGCTTGCTGACAACCCAAGGTGGAGGTGTAACCAGTGAAGTCGGTAGTCAACGCGGCCATTGTCACGGTTGCGGGTGCGGGTTTTTCGTTGGCGATGGCTGGGCTAGCCCACGCGGGTGGTCCGACCGATACCACCGGGCAGTTCTACAGCGACGCCTCCTCGACCCTCAAGGGTGAGGGCTACACGGTCGTTGTGGCCGGTCGCTCCGGTGATCAGGTAGGCCTGGACAACTGTCTTGTCTCGCACCAGGAAGCATTCACCGTCAAGAAGGGTCAGGACGACCGCGGAAAGATGGTTCATGTGACCCTGCGCTGCTACAAGGCAGAGGTCGCGGCGGCTAAGAAGGCTGCCGAGGATAAGGCGAAGTCTGCGGCGGCGTAGTCGACCCAGTCGTTGTCGTCGGCGCCGAGTTCGCGCCCTGTAGCAGTATCTGCACGCAGTAATCCACGAACCGCTGGCGTTCCACTTTCAGCTCCTCATTCAGGTATCCCCTGAAAAGGCTTGTCAGCGCACCGACCAAACTGGTCGCGACCAGTTGTTGCTGCACCTCGTCGGCCAGATTGGTGCTCAGCTTTCCCTGCAACAACGCCACGAATCGCGGCAGCCAGTCATAACCGGACTCCGAGAGCGTTGGCTCAAATGTCGGCGCTATCAAGAGAACTCGCCCCATGGTGGGTTCGTCCACCATCAGCCGGACGAACGCGTCGACACCTTCGTGTGCCGACCGCGCGCCGCTGAGCGCTTCGATCGCACGAAATCCCACGTGGTCGTAGACCGCCCGGACAAAGGTGTCGCGGTCGGAGAAGTTCTCGTAGAAGTACCGCTCGGTCATGCCGGCGGATCGACATACGGCACGGACGGTGACGGCAGGCCGTGGGCTCACGCCGAGTAGCCGCACGCCGGCTGCCATGAGCTCGCGCCGCCGCTCATCGGCGCGCTCGGCCGCCGAGATACCCGCCCAGCTACGTCGCTGCGCTTGACCGTTCGTCACGGGCCTCCTAATCTGATACCAAAGTTGACAACCTTGATTGTCACTATACGTCGAACTGCAATGGAGCGTTCCGAATGGTCAACGATATGTCCGAGCTCGCCCAGTCTGCCGCGGAATCCAGTGCGTTCGTGTCGGGCTGCCCGGTGAGTCATGGCGCGGCCTCGTCGACCACCGTGCCGCTTGGCCCGGAATCGTTGACGTGGAAGTACTTCGGCGATTGGCGTGGGGTGCTGCAAGGCCCCTATGCCGGGTCCATGCAGAACATGCATCCACAACTGGGCGCGGCCGTCGAACAGCACTCCCTGTTCTTCCGGGAACGTTGGCAGCGGCTCCTGCGCTCGTTGTATCCGATCGGTGGCGTCGTGTTCGACGGGGATCGCGCACCGATGACGGGTGCCGAGGTGCGCGACTATCACGTCAACATCAAGGGAGTCGACGATCAGGGGCGCCGGTACAGCGCACTCAATCCGGACGTCTTCTACTGGGCGCACGCGACCTTCTTCATGGGCACGATCGTCGTCGCGGACTGGCTCAGCGGCGGTATCGGTGAGGCCGAGAAGCGTCAGCTCTTCGATGAGCACATCACGTGGTACCGGATGTATGGCATGAGTATGCGGCCGGTGCCGAAGACCTGGGAGGATTTCCAGGAGTACTGGGATCACATGTGCACCAACGTCTTAGAGGACAACAAGGCCACGCGCGATGTGCTTGACCTGTCCACTTTGGCGGTGCCGCCGTTTGCGCCCTGGATTCCCGAGGGGCTGTGGCGGTTCCAGCGGCGTTTGGTGGCGCCGATGTTTGTCTGGCTGACCGTTGGGCTGTACCACCCGGCCGTTCGGGAACGTTTCGGCTACACCTGGTCTGCGCGCGACGAATGGTGGCACCGAAAGTTCGGGCAGGCCGTCAATGTGCTCTTCAAGTTCGTGCCCGAGCGCAAGCGCCGTCACCCCCGGGCCCGCGCCGGATGGGATCGCGCGGTTGGGCGTACGCCGACGGATGCGCCGCTGCCGCAGACCCCGGACCGCAACCTGCCGCCGCTGGATACCTGGGGCAGCCCCAACCACTACAACCCCAAGGTGTCATAGCCGTTGTTCGACTTTCGCCGGTGACAGCGCGGTCTACCTGCCATGATTTCTGCTCATGGCAGGAAGTTGGGGCTCTGTCCTTACCGGACTCGTTCCGCTCGGATTGGTTGTCGCGCTCTCGCCGATCACCGTCATCCCGGCAGTGTTGGTCTTGCAAGCGCCACGGCCACGGCCGAGTGGGCTTGCCTTCCTGGCCGGATGGCTCTTCGGCCTCGCCGCGCTCACGGCGCTGTGTGTCTCGGCCACAGGTTTATTCGGCGGGCTACACCGATCGGCGCCGAACTGGGCCTCGTGGGTGCGGGTGGTCCTCGGATCGGTGCTGATCCTGTTCGGTATCTATCGATGGCTGACCCGGCATCATCACACCGACTCACCGGCCTGGATGCGAACGTTCTCCACCATCGGCCCGGCCCGGGCGGCGATCACCGGGACGGCCCTGGTGCTGGTGCGGCCGGATGTCCTGTTCATTTGCGTCCCAGCCGGATTGGCGATTGGTGCCAGTGGGCTGGATCTCGCTGATCGGTGGACGGCAGCAGCCTTCTTTGTCGTTGTCGCCGCCTCGACCGTCGCTATCCCGATACTGGCCTACGCGGCGGCGGGCCACCGGCTCGATGACACGATGAGCCGGCTCAAGGATTGGATGGAGAAGAACAACGCGGCCCTGATGGCAACCATCTTGATCGTGATCGGTGTGATGGTGCTATACAACGGAATTCACGCGTTGGCCTGAGGCCGTGTTCAGCCGTGTGACGGCTTCGGGTAGTCGTTGTAGAACCCCTCGCCGGATTTCACGCCCAGCTTGCCGTCATCTACATATCGCTGCAGAAGGTCCCGCGATGTGGTGGGGATATGGGGGAAGTGCTTGATGTAGTTCTCTTCGATGTCCAGCGCGACATCGAGGCCTACCTGATCGATCGCGCGAAACACACCCACCGGGCTCATATGTGCCGCGACCCAGATCCGGTCGAATTCTGTCGGTGTCGAAACGCCCTCGGCAACGACGGCCAAGGCTTCCCGCTTGATGGCAGCCCACACCCGATTGATGATGAAACCAACACTTTCCGTGCGTGCGACGGCGGTGACGAAGCCGTGCGTAGGCAGCTCTGCACTAAGGATGTCGAAGATCCGTTCATCGGTCTGCCCGTCGGTCATCAGCTCGGCCTGCGGCGCTTCGGGAGGCTGGCCGTAGTGGGTGTTCAGAAATCTTTCTGGGTGTTTGACCTTGCCGATGAGCTCGCTGCTCATGAAGGACGACGAGTTGGTGCCGATGATCGCGTCGGGTGCGGCGATGTCATCGAGCTGGCCGAGGATATCGATTTTGAGTGCCTGCACCTCGGGAACGGATTCGACGACATACCAAGCGTCTTTCACCGCGCTGGGCAGATCGGTGAAGAACTCGACACTCGCCGGTGTGGCGCCCACATCGGCTCTGGCCTTGACCAATTCCGGAATTCTTTGATCGAGGAATTCCTTGGCCCACTTCAGTGAGTCCTCGGATACGTCGTAGAGATGCACCGCGCCGCCACGCGTTGCGAAGGTGAGGGCGATGCGGCGGCCGAGTGTGCCCGCTCCCAAGACGGTGACGGGTCGATTGGCGATGGTTGTCGGGGGCGAGTACGTCATGTTTTGTTCCGATCTATGTTGACGATTGGCGAGTTTCGTTTAGATTCCAACGATTCCGGTGAGGTTGCCTTCGACTTTCGCGAACGAGCGCTCGCCGCTGCCGTCGAGGTTGACGGCCCGGATTTCTCCCGCCATGTCGCTCACGTAGGCGATGCCGGCTTCCTTGTCGATTGCCAGGCCGATCGCTTCGCTGAATCCCGAAGCGAGAATCGTGACCTCTCCACCTCCCTGTCCGGGTGCAGGAATCTTGGCTCTGTTCAACGTATTACCCAAGGGCGCTGCGCCGCGGTCGGTCCAGTAGATCAATCCGGCGTCAAGATCTAGTTCGATGTCGATCGGCTCGGGCAGGCGACTCCATAGCACCTCTATGTCTCGGTGCTGTGGAGTCTGTCCGTAGGGGATCTCCAAGGAAGTTCTAAAGATCCGTCCATCGCCGCCCTTGGTAGGGCCCTTCTGCGTCCAGTACAGAAGTCCGTTTTGTTCGTCGACCGCCACGCCGACGCAATGATTGCGAACAATGTTGCGGTCCGATTCGTTCACCGCGACGGTCACCTCGTCGCGTAGGTCACTGCCGTCCAGCCGCGCGCTGCGGACAGCCGCGCCCTCGCGATCGCACCAGTACAGCCGTCCGAGTGACCATGCCGCCGAAAGTTGTTTACCAGTAACAAAACTTCCTGCTGGCAGCAGGTAGGATCGCTCGGTTCCATCGATGGCTGCTCGCTCGATGGAACCGTTCTTTCCGTAGAAGTCGAGGTTGTGCTCGGTAAGGGGTTGGTTGGCGTCGGTGAGCGTGGGCACGCCCATGTTGGTCCAGTAGATGTTCTGCCGTGCGGGGTCGACGACTATGCCGTCGGGCAGTTCGTTGAGTTCGGTCACCAATTCCGTGGGTTCTCCACCCGAGACGGGGAACTTCAGGATCGCCCTCTGGAGCTGATTCAGGGCAAGAAGGTGTCGAAACATGCTGTTCTCCTTGGGCTGTCGTGCCATTCAGGCATCTAGTTGATGTAGTGCCGCCAAGATCGCACGGGTGCGTTCGTTGCGTCGCGTCAGTAGCCGGTGGTAGTTCTCGTCGCCGGTCCCGTACGCGGTGTCAATTGCATCGAGGAGTTGTTCGACGATCTGTGGGTCCGATGGGGGAGTTCCCGGCGTGATCTTGCCTACCTCGGCACCAAGGCCCTTATACAGATGCCGCGCACCCTCTGGGCCGCCGCCCAGTGCGTTTCCTTCGAACAATCCTGTTGCGGCCCAGCGTAAGCCAAGCGAGTTCTGGAGGGCGAAGTCGAGGTCCGGGACGCTGACCACACCTTCCGCGACGAGGTACAGGGCCTCGCGCGTGAGTGCTACCTGGAGACGGTTGGCGACGAAACCGGGGACCTCGCGACGAATCACGATCGGCGCGCGGCCCAGAGCTCGATACAGTTCGAGGGCGGTCCGAAGCGTGGAATCACTCGTATGCGCTCCGGGAACCACCTCAACGAGAGGCATCAACTCGGGCGGGTTGAAAGGATGACCGACAACGATGCGGTCGCTTGCTTCGAGGCCGTCGGCGATGAGCGTCGCGCCGATCGAGGAACTTGAGGTGGCCAACACCGCGTGCTCGGGGGCCGACTCCAGGAACTGGCCGAAAAGGTCGTGCTTGACGGCTAGGCGTTCGGGACCGTTTTCCTGGACCAAGTCTGCTTCGGCGACGACCTCGGCGAGTGTGTGGCTGGCGAACACGTCGGGGTCATCTGCGCCGAAGGTTGCTTCAACCACCGCATCGAGGTCCTCGCGGGGATCGGTTATGCCAACGCGCCACCCATGGTCACGGGCCAGCCGTGCCCACGACAGTCCGATGACGCCGGCGCCGACGACTGCCATGGTCTTCTGCTGATCGCTCATTGTTCCTCCTGCGTCTTGTGTGGCGTAGCAACGGCAGATTCGGGTTCTTGCCTTGCCGCGCGTGCGCGGCTATCCGGGTGGCGCCTCACCGTGCTCTATCGACGTGATTCTGACTCTGTGAACAACGTATCTAGCTATAAGTCGCACGTCGATGGTGTACAGGCCAAGAATGATTGTCCATTTGAACAATCCGTGACGTGGGGGAAGCAGTAGCCTGGTCACCGTGGGTGAGTCACTGTCGGACGCCGCGAAGGCAAATCTGAATGTTGTCGGACGTCAGCTGCTTGTCCGAGTTGACGAGATGTGCGCCGAACAATGTCGGATCATTCGTGAACGGGTCGCCGCATACCGGGATCCTGCGCTGGTCACCGATGACGATCTGTTCGCGGCCGGCCGTGACCAGATGGTGTTCGTCTTGGAGGTAATGGGAGCGGGAGCTCCCGATACGAGTGTGGCGGGGCGGGTCGGCAGGCTGCGTGCGGAACAAGGGGTGCCGTTGGCCGACGTGATGTCGGCTTACCGGGCCGGGGGACAATTTCTATGGGACCAAATCTTGCAGGCGATTGACGCAGCCGGCTTGTCACGGCAGGAATTGCGGGCCGCAGCTTCACAGGCGTGGCAGAACCAGGACATCTATACCGACGCGATGGCCGAGGGGTACCGCGAGGTCGTCGTCGAGCAGCTCATCCACCGGGATCAGGAACGTTCTGCGCTGGTAGGTGGGCTTATCGACGGCCGTCTGCCAGCAGGCATGACCGCAGGGGATGCGGCACATCTACTCGGGCTACCGGAATCCGGCTGCTTCGTCGTGGTTGCCATTGATTCGGGGCCGCTTGACTACCGCGCGTTGCGTGCTGCGGAGAAGACCCTGGGCGACCGTGGCTTTGCCTCCGCATGGCGGGTTGAGCCTGATATGCAGGTGGGAGTGGTTGCGCTCGTTATGCGTTCGCGGCTCGGAGAGCTGGGCGAAGCGCTACGCGGTCTTGTCGTGCAGCGAATAGGGGTTAGCCCGGTTTATGACGGCTACCCTCCGCATGGTTCGGCTCTGAACTATGCGAAGGCCGCTTTGTTGGCGGCCACGGGGGACGAGGCAGTTTTGGCGTTCGACGTGAATCCCTATGCGATAGCGGCGGTTACCGATCCGCCGACCATGGAGCGATACTGTGATCTGGTGTTAGGTGGCCTCGGTGACATTGGTGCCGCGGATCGGCAATTGCTGGTGAGCACCTTTCAGCAGTGGGTTACCTGTGACGGTTCCATTCCGGCCACTGCAGGTGCGATGTTCTGCCATCCCAACACCGTGCGGTATCGGTTGCGCAGGCTCAAGCAACTGACGGGACGCGATATCGCGCGCCCCCGTGACATCGCCGAGCTGCATCTCGCCATCGAAGCCGAGCGCCGCCTGAACCTTTCCTAGCCGCGGACCGGCAACGGCTCGACACCGACGAGCTCGCAACTCTTGGCATACAGGTCGTCCTGCGCCGCTTGATTTTTGGTGTAGCGCCGTACCGGGCTCGGTGTTTGTGCGGCGAGGTATTCCCCATTGCGTCCGCGGTGCTCTTCCGACACCGCCATGTCGGTGATCAGCTGACTCGGCCGCTCCGGTGTGATCAGCGCCAGCATCACCACTGACCGTACGGGCTGCGGTATCTCGCGCCAAATGTCGGATCTGACATTACCGGGATGCAGTGCGTTCGACGTGACACCTTCGGGGAGACGGCGGGCCAGCGCATTGCTGAACAGAAGATTGCCCATCTTGGACTGCGCATAGGCAGAGAAAGTGAAGTAGAAACGCCTTCCTCGCCAGGTGTTTTCGTTGATCCTGCCCACGCTGTGGGCGACCGAAGCCAGATGGATGATGCGGGCATCGCCGGTCGGTGCGGCCTGCAACTGAGGAAGCAACAGGTGCGTCAGCAAGAAGGGGCCTAGATAATTGGCTCCCCACTGCAGCTCGTAACCATCCTCGGTTTTCGACTGGCGCATGGGCGAGGCGCCGGCATTGTTGATCAACACATCGACCTGGGGATGCTGCGCTGCCAGCTCACTGGCGAAACGTCGGATGTGCCCGAACGAAGACAAATCCAGCGACAAGACGTCGACTCGAGCGCCCGGCGTCGCTTCCAGGATTTGATCGCGGGCGGCGTTGGCTTTCGCTTGATTGCGGCACGCCATGACGATGGTGTGCCCATCCGCGGCCAATCGGTGCGCACTGGCCAGGCCGATTCCGGCGTTGGCGCCGGTGATGACGATCGTCTTGGGCATGCCCACTCCTCGCTGAGATGGCTAAATGAGATCGAGTGTCACAGGTTAAGGGATCTGCGTCGATGTCCGCGCGCGTACTTTGGTCAATGCCCCCAGGGCAAACACCAGTGCTAGTGCCGTCACCCCAACCCGGATGAGGTTGAGCAGGTTCCATTGCAATGCGAGACGGTGGAGCTCGTCGGGAGTTTCGCCAAGCGATCCGAAGAAGAGCGTCATGTTGAGCTTGACAATGATGTAGATCGAGAGAGCGACCGCCGCTATCTCGGCGAGGCTCGCGATAAACAGTGAGCGCTTCTCCGGGGCCCCCCATGGGGTGCGCACGAACCAGACGATCAGCGTGACGGCGGCGATCTGGGTGAGCGGGATGTAGTAATACACCGGGTTGGTGACCACGGTGAACTGCTGAAAGGCCCGTAGCTGTTCCTTGGTGTCACCGGCGATGTTCGGTCCGATCACGACCGCCTCGTAGAGGTTTCCGAAGAACCACATCGCGATTCCGAACACGGTGAAGTACATCAGTATCCGTCGGCCCATCGGCACATACTCCCAAGATTGTGGCGTGATACGGCCGAAAGTCGTCGAAATATGGCCAGCTGCAGGCTTTCGGCATTGCGGTAGTACCGATACCGTCTGCGCGTGACCAAGCTATTGCTCTCCATCCATGTGCTGGCGGTGATTCTCGCGGTGGGGCCAATCGCCGTGGCAGCCAGCATGTTTCCGGCATTCGCGCGGCGGGCCGCCGCCACGCCCGATGGTGGCGGCGAGCTGGGAAGTCTGCGCACCCTGCATCGGGTCTGCCGGGTATATGCCGTGGTAGGGATTGCGATTCCGATGTTTGGTCTGCCGCTGGCCGATCTGATGGGGGTGCTGGGCAGCCCCTGGCTGATCGCATCGCTGATGCTCACCGGCATAGCGGCGGTGGTGCTGGTGTTTGTGATGCTGCCGCGCCAACAACGGGTGTTGGTCCAGCTGGGCGATGGTGAGTCCCTCGATGCGCGGGTATTCGCGCGGTTGGCGATGTTCACCGGGATCTTCAACCTGTTGTGGGCAGCGGTGACCGTGCTGATGATCGTGCGCCCAGGGTCCAGTACCGGCGTCTAGATGGCGGAAAACCGCTAGCGCGGGCGGTTGGGTGTCCTGTGGAATTGCTGGGTGGACACCGCGACTGCCGCCCCTGCCCGTAGCCGCTGGCTTCCCTTGAGGTTCGCCGCTCTTGCTTTGGTGTGGGGTGCGAGTTTCCTTTTCATCAAGGTCGGGCTGCACGGACTGTCGGCGCTACAGGTGGCTGCCGCGCGTTTGGACTTCGGTGCCCTGACGCTGGCATCTCTGGTTGTGCTGCTGCGTGTTTCGCTGCCGCGCGAGCGCAAGGTGTGGGGGCACATCGGCGTTGTCTCGCTGACCTTGTGCGTCATTCCGTTCGTGCTCTATCCCTGGGCTGAGCAGAGCATCGACTCGGGGCTGGCCAGCATCTACAACGCGGCGACCCCACTGATGACCACATTGGTGACCCTTGTCGCCTTGCGCGCTGAGCGACCGGGCCGGATGCAGCTGCTGGGATTGGGGCTCGGGTTTCTGGGGGTGTGCGTGGTGTTGGCCCCGTGGCAGTTGATCGGCCACGGAGGGCCGGTGCTGGCGCAGTTCGCGTGCTTGGGGGCAACCATGAGCTACGGGATCGGGTTTGTGTACATGCGCAAGTACGTCACGCCGCTGGGGCTCCCCGCGCTTGCGGTCGCGGGTATTCAGGTGGGTTTGGGAGCGGTGCTGATGACCGCCGTGGTGGCGCTCGCTGACCATCACCGGATGGCGATCACCCCCGCCGTGCTGCTGAGCATGGCGGCTCTCGGGGTGCTGGGCACCGGACTGGCGTACGTCTGGAACACCCAGATCGTCAACGGATGGGGTGCCACCGCCGCGTCCTCGGTCACCTACCTGGCCCCGGTGATCGGGGTGCTGCTGGGGGCACTGGTCTTGAACGAGCGAATCGGATGGCATGAACCCCTGGGAGGGGCGATCGTGGTCGCAGGAATTGTATTGAGCCGCAAGCGAAGTCGCTGACCGGTGGTCACCTGGACCGGTGCCGCATGCGCCACCGCAGCGGAGGCTCGCCGAATCGGCGCTGGAACGCCCGGCTGAACGCGGCGTCGGAGGTGTAACCGACGACTTTGCCGACCTGGCTCACCGCGTCGGTGCTGAAGCGCAGCAGATGCGCTGCCCGGTCTAGCCGTCGCTCGGTGATGTAACCGGCGGGCGGTTGCCCCAGCAGCGCGGTGAATCGTTGGGTGAAGGCCGAGCGTGACTGCTGCGCGTGCTTGGCGAGCTCCGCGATGGACCAGGGATGCGCCAGGTTGTTGTGTATCGCGGTGAGGACGGGGGCAAGCCGGGGATCCAGAGCCGCGGTGAGCCAGCCTGGTTCGGCGCGGTCGGAGGTCGACCACTCCCGCAGTGCGTGAATGAACAGCAGGTCCAGAATCCGTGAGAGCATCACCCAGGAGCCCGGGCTGGGCGTGACGACTTCGGCTAGCACGAGCTGAAGAGACAGTGATAGCCATTCATGTCCTGGCTGGTCGGTCCGCACGACGATGGCTGGCGGCAGGACCGACAGTAGGGGGTCGGCGGCCTTCTTCTCCGCGGTGAATCGTCCACTGACCCAACGGGTTGCGGTGTGGCTATCACGAGCGCTCACGTGCCCGTCTGCCGCAGAAAGATTTCGGACACGGGTTGACTCGCCCTGGGCGAGGCGGTGCGCCGTACCCCGTGCCAGCAGCACCATGTCCCCTGCGCCGAGGGTGTATTCGAGATCTCCGTCGATGTGCACGCGAAGGCCCGGAGTTTCTGCGATGTGCAGCACGCGCTCGTTCGGAGGTAGTGCGATGTCGAAAGGCGGTTCGGAGGAGCAACGCATGACGGTTTCTCCGCGCAACCCGATGGCGGACAAGACTCCCGAGAAGGCGTCGATATCGGGAGAATCTGAGAACCAGCTGTGTGATTTTGGCTGATCGGCAAAATATTCAGGATGATCGGTCATACCACTTGCTCCATAGTCCAAATATGTTGGTGGAGCCCCGGTAAGTCAACAGCGCCGCCGAGAGCGGACACGACGGGGTCGAGGTCGTCCAACATCTACTGAGAGGCAGATATGTCCAGCAAACCGGCTATCGTCCTGGTCCACGGATTCTGGGGTGGCGCCGCACATTGGGGGAACGTGATCGTCGAGCTGCACAAGCGCGGCTACGGGGAGCTATATGCGGTCGAGAACCCATTGACGTCACTAGCCGATGACGCCGCCCGCACACGGCAGATGGTGGAGCAGATCGACGGCCCGGTGCTCCTTGTCGGGCACTCCTACGGCGGCGCGGTGATCACCGAGGCGGGCGATCTCCCGAACGTGGTGGGCCTGGTCTATGTCGCGGCGTTCGCTCCTGACGCGGGGGAGAGCCCCGGTCAGCTGACCGAGCAGCTGCCGCCTGCTGCGGCGGCCAATCTGGCCCCCGACAGCGATGGCTATCTGTGGATCAAGCAGGACAAGTTCCGTGAGAGCTTCGCGCAGGATCTGCCCGAGGATGCGGCACTCATCATGGCCGTCACTCAAAAGGCGCCACTGGCATCGACATTCGGTGACGCCATCACGGCACCCGCATGGAAGGTCAAGCCCTCCTGGTACCAGGTATCCACGCAGGACCGGATGATCAACCCGGATAACGAGCGCAAGATGGCGCAGCGGATCAACCCCCGCAAGACCATCGAACTGGACGCCAGCCACGCCTCCTTGGCGTCGCAACCCATTGCCATCGCCGATCTGATCTCCGAGGCCGCTGAGGAACTCGCCGGTTAAGAGAATCACACGCGCGGGGGCATCGGCACATGCTGCCGGTGCCCCCATCGGCGTTCGTTAGGTCACCAGATCTTCGGTAAAGGCCTCGTCGGCAAGGTCTTCGAGCTCCTTGCCCTTGGTTTCGGGGCCCAGCAGGTATCCGATAATCGTCAGGATCCACAGCCCGCTCAGCGCAAGATAGGGCGTCTGAATTCCGTAATGCGTTATGGCCCAGCCCACCAGAGTGGGCGCGGCGATGGATACGACGCGACCACCGCCGACCGCGATACCAAATCCGGTGCCGCGCAAGACAGTGGGGAACAGTTCGGCGACATAGGTATCGCCGACGCCCCACAGCCAACCAAGTGTCGCGATGGAGATGGCGCCGAACAATAGGTACTGGGACAGCGATTCTGACGTGGCACCCAATGCCGTAGAGGTGATTTCGATGACTGCGGCGAGGATGGCCGAGGGACGCCGCCCTATCCAGTCGGCGAGTGCGGTGCCAATGAAGACGAAGACGGCCTGCAGCAGAAAGAAGATCAGGGCATAGCGGATCGCTTCCACCGAGGTGGCGTGGAATTTCTTGACGATGTATGTGGTCAGGAAGAGGGTCATGCCCCAGTAGCCGACCGCGTTGGCGGTGTAGACCAGCCAGCCGACAATGAGCCGTCGACGCACACCGGGGACATGCCACAGCTTGGGTTTGGTGGCGCCGCGTTCGATCTTGGCTTTCGTCTGGGTGTAGCGGTGAGATTCCTTGATGCCTTGCCGGGCAAGGAAAAGTACGACCGCGGGCACGATCGCGACGACGAATGCGGCTTGCCAGCCGAACCGTGGTACTAGGACCAGGGCAACGCCGGCGGCGAGCACGTATCCCAGCGAGAACAGTGAAAAGATGACGCCGCCAACGCCTATGGCACGGGTCTTGGCCGGCCACACCTCGGCGGTGTAGGGGGCGCCCACCGCAAGCTCGCCGGCCCCGCCGACACCCGTCAGGAACCGTAGCCCGGTGAATGCGGCGACGTTCGTGGTGAGACCTGCCAGGGCGGTCGTGATGCCGTACAGCAGGATCGAGGCCCCGAGTGTGGTCTTGCGACCCCACCGGTCGGCAGCGAGACCGAAGCCTATGGTGCCGATGGTGTACCCAAGCAGAAAGATCGAACCGATGTAGCCCGCCTGGGCCTCGGTGATGTGCAGCGTCTTTTTGATCTCGGGCAGCACCAGACCGTAGATGTTCACCGCATACGAGTCGAAGCCGTACCCGAGGCCCGCTGTCACGGCGACGAAGAATGCCTGCCGGAAGGTCACCGGGCGGGATTGCCGCGCGGGTGTCTCGGTGGTTTCCTCGGCTGTCGACGTCATTGCCCGAACGGTAGGCAGCGGGCGAGGGCCTGATAAGGCTCCTGCTCCCGCTGATCACAACCAGCGATGTGGTGCCCCCACCAGGGCTCGAACCTGGGACCTGCGGATTAAAAGACCGTAGGTTTGGGCAGAAGATACGGAGATTCGGGCGCCTCACGGTTGTCCCTGCGCCCTCTGATCCCGACCGGATCGCGGCGTGAGCGCGCTCAGCAAGTCGGCGCGAGCCGACATAAGGGATTCGGGCCTGACAATCGCGGGCTACATTCGCCACCATATGGGCGGGGACAGCTGGCACGGCGACCGTTGCGGTTGCCCGGATGACCGCTGCATCGGATACCACCATGACGGGCCATACGACTGCGGGTGCCTGCCCGTTTGCATAGACCTAGCGCTAGAAGCTCGGGCCACCGCGTGACTGACGCGCAGCGCCACGGCAGTGTGGCTCTCGTCAACGGCTGGATATCGAACGGTGGCACCTCGGGCGCGGTCGGGCCTACTCGTCAGTGCATATACCGATTACCCGGAACGCCTGCGTACGCCTCGGCGGTCTACGCCATGAACGGCGTGATGCTGTGGGCAGGCGGCCAAGACATCACGCGCCAGCCGCGCCATTTTGACGGCATCGGCAAGGCTGATCAGCTTGAGGCATTCCTGGCTGGACGCTGACTGACTACCCACCCCCACGCGGTGTGTTATTGCCACTTTCAACATTTCGGCATGAAATCGCCAAATCCGCTGGTAGCCAGTGCAATAAGTGATGAAACGGCCGGTACCCACAGTTATCTCGGAGAGATTAGAAGGTGTCCAAATGGTGACCGCGAACGCCTCTGTCGAGCCTCGCCTGTCCCTAGTGTCCTCGCAAATCACACTGCGAGAAACGGGGAGCATGCATCATTTCGGGGGTCATCCACTGTTGACCGAATGGGAGCTTTGGCAGACGGCAGGCCGGCTCAAGGCGGTGACAATCAGCGAAAGGCTGCGTGTCATAGCATTATTCGCGCTTGAGGCAGGCTGCAATCCGGCCACCGCGCAACCGATCGAGGTCATGCGATGGCTCGCCTCACACGCCATCGACTGGTCTGAATCGACCGCCGCGACATATCACAGCTATCTACGGGCCTGGTTCAAATGGCTTGTGCTCATGGACTACCGCATCGATAACCCGATGGCCAAACTCGGCTCGCCCAAGTATCCCGACCGGGTACCGAGGCCTGTGCCCGACGATGGCCTAGCGCGCTTGCTCCGCAGCCGAATGCACCACCGGACGCGGGTCATGATCCTGATGGCGTCCCTTGGCGGTTTGCGGGTGCACGAAATCGCCAAGTTCCGGGGCGAGGACATTGACCTGGCGCGTCGGGTGTTTTACGTCCACGGCAAGGGCGGCTCGAAAGAAATGCTTCCGCTGCATCCACTGCTCGCCGAGGCGGCGTTGACGATGTCGGAACGCGGCTGGTGGTTCCCGTCGAACAGCAATCGCCCCGGCCAGCATGTGCACTCCAAAGGGGTCAGCGACATCATCGGTCAGGCCATGCGCCGCGCCGGAATCCCGGGCACCCCGCACAGCCTTCGCCATTGGTTCGGCACGACACTCCTGGACGACGGGGAGGACGTACGCGTGGTGCAAACGCTGCTTCGGCACAAGTCCCTGGCCACGACCGCGATCTACACCAAAGTGCCCGACGAGCGCCGCCAGGCCGCCATCAACCGACTCGACCCATTTAGGGCATCGCGGACGCAATCGGTCGCGCCCGCGATGACATAGCGGGGTAAGTGAACACCGCTGGCGCCAGATAACGGATCGAACTCGTCAGGCGTTCGGCAAGCCCGGCCCGTTCTATCGTCACCGACATGCCTGCTCGCCGCTCTCCGTGGATGAATGAACGCGCCGCACAGTTCATAGCCCGACTCGCTGCCCACGGTCTGGAGATCCCCGAGGACCGGGCGCGTGAGCGCATATCCAACCAGGTGGACTTCACCGCCGAACGGATGCGCATCGGCCGGCAAGCTGCGAAGTACTACGTGACACAAGACCTGGTGGAAAAGATGGCCGACAAGACCGCGGCAGCGTTTCGCAAAGCGCAAGCCCGCAACGGGCTGCACGCGGTACCCGATCCCGACCGCTGCCTGCCGAAACTGCCGAAGTTGAGATAGGCCGGACCGCCCCGTTGGCAACCTGGCCGTCTCAAGGCGTGAATCAGTCCAATCATCGCTCGACCTGCGCGCGATCTTGTAATCTGTGCGCATGGGGAACATACCGGGGGTAGTCGCCATGGTTGCAGCGGCGACGATGTTCTGCGCGGTGCCTGCCAATGCAGATCCCGTACCTCCGGGCTGTCAGACCGACCGCGTGGGGCTGTTCGGTACTCAGTTCCGGACCATCTGTGACGATCCGATAGCCCCGGACGGTTCGTGGCAGCGGACACGTCAGACCTACATGCCTGGTCAGCGCTTCGCCGTTGCGACGAGCGTCTACACCGTCGCCCCTGACGCCATCCCCCCTGGCGAGCCCGGGCACATCGAATGAGGTCGCTCGTGTTGGCCGCGATGATCGCCCTCGGGTGCGCACCCATCGCGCACTCCAGTCCTCAACCAGCCGGGATTGTGTGCGACATGCTGCGCAAGTACCCCGGCATGGGTCCGGTCGATGTGGCCCTGACGTTTGTCGAGGATCAACACCTCTACCGCAGCTACGATGCCGCCAGGGCTGTCGTGGACAAAGAGGTCATGAGCGAGTGTCCCGAGCTGGCGACCCGCGGTCGCTGAGCTACCTCATATTTCGGAGCGAAACCGGAAACGTCGCAGCTCAGTCGGGCTGAGCCTTCTGTCCCGTTAACGCCAAAACGCGCCCTCACCGGGTGGGGGGTGAGGGCGCGCTGTCGTTGACGTTCCCGGGCTACTTGAAGTCGCGCAACCGGTCGGTGATCTCATGCTCGAAAGCCAAGCGGTCCTTGCGCTCGTCGCGTAGTTCGCCACGTAGGCCGCCGATGTCGCCTCGCATGCCACGCAGATCACGCCCGAATTCTTCGAGGCGATCAAGCACGTCGTCGAGCTGGCCGCCAACCCCGTCTACGTCGTCGCGCAGGTTGGTCTGGTGGCTGTTCTTGACCTGGTGGAGCACGGCCCGCAGATCCTTCCGATACAGCCCGAGCACGAGCGCCACCAGGCCGATGACCACCCAGGTGGCCAGCTCCCATCCGTCACGTGCCAAGGGCGGTAGCGATGGCCAGTCAGTGAGAAGGGGCACGATCACTCGGCCGACCCACCTGTCCCGCCACCGCGCATGTCTTGGGCGAGCTTGAGGCCACCGAGGCCGGTTCCGATCAGGCCCGCTCCGGAGACGATCCATTGCAGCGCGTCGTCGGCCTCCATCTTGCCCAGGGCCACCAGGGCGACCGTTCCGGCGAACACGGCTAGGAACATGACCGCGTAGACGATCAGGCGGGTGGTGTCGTTTTGCGGGATGGGATTGGGCATAGCTTCGTCCTTTCGAGAAGTTGTGGTTACGCGGCTACTGCGGGTGTGCGGCTGCACCAGTCGCGGACGTGCTGGATAGCCAGACCGAGATAGGTTTGACCGGGCCACACTTCACGGAATTCGTACTGAATATGCGGCGCCGTAGGGGGATTGGCGGTGACGAATCGCAGCGCGATGATCGCGGCCTGCGCCGCGGCCGCGGGTCCGGTCAGCTTGTTGACATCTCCCCAGCCCAGTAGGCCCTGCAGCCCACCCATGACCAGCGGAACGCCCAGTGCTGCAATGCCGGCCGGGCCCCCGGTGAGCGCGCTGAACACGGCGGGCAGTTCGATACCCAAGGCCTTGCTTGCCACTTCGGGGATCTTGGGCAAGATCGCGCCAGCGGCCCCGAGGGGGTCGGAGAGCTGGAAGGCGGTCACCATGTCGAAACAGTCGTCCATGATGTCGCCGACGACACCGAGCGGAATGTTGCCGTACATGTCGCCGGGCTCGGTGAGCCAGCAGTGCCGGTAGTCACCGGTATCGCCGAACCGCCACGACGAAATGCCCTGCCCGGCAAGGATCGGGCCACCGTAGTAGCTGCCACCGTACGGGCGGGTGGGGTCACCGATGCTGAATGAGCACAGGTAGTTGTCGGGAAAGAACTCCAGCAGCCATGCACGGAATCCGGCAGCTGCGACCGCGCCCGCCGAGTAGCCGCCGATGACGACTTTGATCTTCGGATTCGCGTTGTGGCGATCCAGGAAGATGCGTTTGGCGTCGGCGACCGCGATCTCGACGGCCTTGGCCATGGAGATGTCGCCGGGGCCGCCAGCGGCGCCGACCGGCAGACCGCCCATGGTCGCGGCGAACTCGGGGTGCACTTCCTCGACGAGGTTGGCCACCGCCTGCATGACGCGGCTTACGTAGTCCTGGCCGATGATGCCTCCGGTGCCTCGGAACATCAGGCCAAGGTGACGGTTGGCGGGCGGCGCCGGGGGTGCAATTCCCAACGCGCGCAGATCATCGTCGGAGACCTCGCCGGTGGGTATCTGGCCGGTGCGCCGTTGATACTCGCTGGCCCATGCAGCGGCACGTGGCCCGAACTTGTCGGTATCGCGGGGCAGCTCACCGAGCAGGCGTGTGTACAGCGGGCCAAACCGGTCGTTCATCACGTCGCGCCATTGACGCACCGCCTCGTTGCGGTCCTCGATGCGGATCACTTGGACCACACCTTGTCGCGCAGGGTCATCCCCTTGGATGCCCATGCCGGATCTCCGGGTCCTAGCTGCGCGGCGATGTACTCCAGTAGCTCGCGGTCGGTGAGATCCTGCGGGAATCGCTTCTGCACGGGCACCTGAGGCTGTGCGGGCGCGTAGATGCCGAGGTATCCGGCGCGTAGCTTGGCGGCGAACGCCTCATTGCGCTTGTCGCCCTCTGTCCATGCCAGCTGGTAGTGCATCTCGTCGGGCCGGGACCAGTCGCGGCCCCAGAACACCGAGCCCTCGAACAACGCGAGCCCCTTGCGGACCTTGGCCTGAGTTGCGGCGTCCATCGTGTACCGCTGCCATGGATACTTGGGCGCCATCACGTCAACGGCTGTGCCCGCCAGGTGATTCGAGTCGCCGACATCGTTGGTCGCCGACCAACCCCACACGGGCGAGGTGATTTCCTCGACGTTGCGGTCATACCAATACAGCCAGGCGCCGAGGATGGTCAGCGGCGCACCCTTGCGCAGTGGTGCGGTGTCTACGAGGTACAGCTCGGGGATGCGCACGATGTCGCATTCATCCCGGTTGCACATGCGCCAACCGTTCTCGGACACCGTATTGCCATATGCGGTACGGAAACTCATCGGGTGTACTGCCTTTCAATCTGTGGGTCGATTTCCTGTGCGTAGGACGAGAGCTGGTCGGATGCCCACCAGCCGAGGCGGAATCCGCCCGCGAACACGGCGAGGTAGAACGCTCCATAGCGGGCGAGTTGGGCGAGCATCATGCCGCCAGCGGCCCGAGCGAGAGGGTGTCGGTGTTGATGCGGATGATGTCTCCGCTGGCTCCCGACTTGGAGACGGTGGCTTGCGAGGACCACAGGAAGTTTCCGGCGGTGGGGTGGTCCCAGAAGCTCACCCCAGCAATAGCTTCCGTGCCGCCGAGGGTGTGCTCGGGGGTATTGGATTGGCTGATCGAACCGGCCGCCGCGGCGTTGAATGCACACGCGTACCGGGTGGCCACCGACGACGCGTTGGCCGTTCCCGCCGCGCCGGGGTCGCCGGTGTGCATCTTGGCGTACACCGTCGCCGGTGGTGTATAGGCCACGTTGCGGCAGATGTGATCGAGAACCTTATTCGCCAGATACGTTGAAATACCCCAAGCCATAATGAATTTCCCTTCTATTGGTAGGACCGGATGTGTGCGCGGCCGACGCCGCCGACACGCCCCGGGTTGGCGATTCCGAAGGCCCCGCCCGAGCCGGGCCCACCGCCGCCACCGGGCGCGTTGCCGTTGGTGTTGGTGCCCGCTTGCGCGCCGCCGGTGTAGGTTTGGCCGCTCACGGTGGTGTTTCCTGCGGCCTCGCCGGGTTGGTTCAGTCCGTTGCCCGCGTAGGCGCCTTTACCGCCCGCCCCGCCTGCACACGTTGTGGTGACCCCGTTGATCAGGAATGTGGTGTCACCGCCGGTGCCGCCGTCCTTCTCCTTGGCGCCCGCAGTGCCGGCCGCCCCGACGACGCCGGTCAGGGTCAGCGCGGCGCCGGGGATGTCGATGTTGCGGGCCACGGTGCGCGCGTTCCATGAGCCCTTGCGCCCGCCCTGGCCGGTGGTGCCTAACCCACCGTCTCCACCACCACCGCCACCACCAGCGCCGCACCCAACAGCGTCCATGTAGTCGCAGTTGCGCACGATGTTGTGGGTGAACGCCCCTGCGTTCGTATAGTTGGCCAGAGCGGGCAACCCGCCCGGCGGGTACCCGAGGCTGCAGGCGCGGGCCATGGTCACCGACAGTGCGGCGTCAATCTTGGCGACCCGCTCGACCACCAGCACCGAGGACATCGAGACTGTGCGCGTCAGATTGACGGGCAGTAGCTTGTCGAAGCTGATCGAGCGCGGCACCGTCACGTTGCAGGTCAAGTCGATCGGGGCTACCCGGGCCAGGCCGATGGTGCCGGTCATGCTCACTGCTTGCGCAAGGTCGCACCCGATGACCTTGGCCAGGAACAGTGCCCGTTCCATTGTGACGGCCAGGGCGAGATCCTGTTGGAATGTGGCCTTTAGGTGCAGATTCCGGGTGACCAAGATGGAACGCTGCGCGGCCAGCTGGTAGACCGCCGCCAGTGCGAGGTTGCGGTCGAGGTGTACGGACAGCACCACGCCCATTGCCTGCATGGCCGATAGTTCGACCTCGCCGACGCACATGATCGCCAGCGATACGTCGATACCGATGACGGCGTGCCACCGGCCTCCCGGTGCGCTTGCTGGCGCGACTGGATTGGTCGACCACTTACCGCCCGACGGCGCCGGTGGGGCGGTCGGGTTGGGGGACCAGGGCATCTAGGGCCCGGCGAACCCTATGCGCGAGACAACCTGCGCCTCTTCGGCATTGTCGGCGTCGCGAGTGCCGGTAATTTGCATCCAGGACGGGTTGGGTTTCCCGTCCGGATCGAGCCCCCCGCGCTCTACCGTGAAAGTGATACCGGGGAGTTCGGGCATGGTGAATGTTGTAGCCATCTCTTGCGCCTCTCTGGGTTATGCGATTCGGCGGCCATCGAATGTGGCGATGCCGGATAGGGCTGTGATGCTGCGTGGCACAATGGTTTCCGACCCTGTTGAGCCGTTGGACCGTAGGTCGTAGTCGACTGCGATGAATCCCGGCTGCACGACATCTCCCGCCACGAGCGGTATCTCAAACGGGCAACCCGACGGAATGGCCCCAGTAATGCGGGAGCCGTTCTTGTACACCACCCAATAGGGCACAGACGTACCCTTGGCAGTGACCGATCGGTACGTGGTGCTGATCCGGTACAGGCCGGTGGTGGCAATCTC
>NZ_LJYH01000041.1:0-2063 GCF_001440005.1 Mycobacteroides sp. H001 | reverse complement strand
AGTACAGCACTACAGATAACCCTGTAGCTCACGAAATCAAACAGGCCACCAGCAACCGTCGAGGACAGTCGAGTACACCCAACATGTACCTACAGATAAACAGCGGATAGTGCGGATTACGGTCAAGCCGTTCATGGACATGTCGACAATGATCGAGGAGCGGCTGACACAGTGTTGTGTGCACGTCGGAACGCACGCCGGGCAGGATCAGTGCGCACCGTTCTGTGCGGTACAGGCGTGGCCGGCGCTGTCCCGGCAACGGCTGTCGGTGTCCGCGGCGGGCGCTGCACCTGAGCTGGTCTTGCTTCCGATCCAATAGGCAAGTGCACCAACGTTGATGATGGCACCGAGCAGGCAGACTCCGGACCATCCGTGGGCGGAGTACATCCACGTCGACGCGATGGCGCCGATAGCGCTGCCGATGGAATAGAAGGTCATGTAGGCGGCGGTGAGACGACCATGAAGTTCGGTCTCCAGCCGATAGATGAGGCTTTGGTTCGCCACGTGCACCGACTGCAGGCCGAAGTCGATGATCACGACCGCGAGGGCGAGTCCGAGCAGCGTCCAGCGCAGGGTGGCCGCCAATGCCCATGCCGCCAGCATCAACGACAGTCCCGCGCCTGTCACCCGGCTTGCCCAGCCCCTGTCGCACCATGCCCCGGCCTTGAAGGCGCCCAGTGCGCCCGCGGCGCCGGCCAGCCCGAACAACCCGACTTCGCTATGCGACAAGTGATACGGCGCAGCGATGAGTGGTAACACCATGGGCGTCAAGAGCACGGTGATGGCGGCGAAAATGAGCATCGCGAGGATGGCCCGAGAGCGCAGCACCGGCTCACTGCGCAGCAGCCACATGGTTGACAGCAGCAGCCGGCGGTAGGGCAGCCTGCGGTGTGGGCGCGTGGATTGCGGCAGTGTGCGTTGCAACAGTGCGGCCGTGGCGACCGCAGCGAGGGCGGCCACCGCATAAACCGAGCGCCAGCCGAAGAGATCGGATAGCACGCCGGATACTGTGCGTGCCAAGAGAATTCCGCTGATTATCCCGCCGGTTACCACCCCGACCGCCCATCCCTGCCGCTCCGGGGCGGCGTGCACGGCGGTATAGGTGACCATCACCTGCGTCACCACGGCGAGTGCGCCCAGCGCGGTGACACTGGCCAGGAATGTCCACGCGTTCGGCGATATTGCGGTGGCGCACAGCGATGCGCTCAGCAGGACGGTTTGCCCGATGATGAGCGGGCGTTGGTCGACGATATCCCCGAGGGGGACGACCAGCAGCAGGCCGATGGCGTACCCGATCTGGGTGAGTGTCAGCACGATACCGACGTGCGCTGTGGGCATGGAGAATTGCGCGCCGATCGTGTCGAGCAGCGGCTGTGAGAAGTAGATGGTGGCCACCGCGAGGCCACTGGCAAGCGAGAACAACACGATGACGGGTCTGGTCAGCACGTGCACCCCTGGGTAGAGTTGGTTTCACTTCGCAACCGTTGAAGCGTGGCATGAATGGTTGCATATTGCAACCAAAGGAGGTCGTCGATGGTGGGACGCGCCAGTCATGCGGATTCGAGCTGCACCTTGGCCAGGCCGTTGGGTGAGGTCGGGGACGGCTGGTCGCTGCTGATCGTTCGTGACGCGTTCGACGGTTTGCGCCGATTCGGTGAGTTTCAGAAGAGTCTTGGGCTCGCGAAGAACATCTTGGCGTCTCGGCTGGCGACATTGGTGGACAACGGCATCCTTGAGACTGTTCCGGCCGGGGCGCGCCACGAGTACCAACTGACCGAGAAGGGCCGCGGGCTCTTCCCCGTCTTGGTGGCACTGCGGCAATGGAGCGACGAGTTCTGTTTCGCCCCTGGAGAACCACGCGTCTGTCTGGTGGATCGCGAGACATCGCGGCCGGTGCAACGCTTCGAGCTGCGCGCGGCGGACGGCCGGGCATTGGCCCCGGAAGATACGGCCGTGCTCGGGGTCTAGGCCGTGTCTGATAAATGCGGTAGCCAAAGTGTGATGGCCCTTAGGACTGCTCCGCCGCGGTAAACGATGGCGAGTTTGTCGTAGCGGGTGGCCAG
>NZ_LJYH01000040.1:0-1310 GCF_001440005.1 Mycobacteroides sp. H001 | reverse complement strand
ATGGGTGTCCCGAATACCGGTGACACTGCGTGGATGCTGGCCAGTGCCGCGTTGGTGTTGTTGATGACGCCCGGCCTGGCTTTTTTCTATGGCGGCATGGTCCGCGCGAAGAACGTGCTGAACATGATCATGATGAGTATCAGTGCGATGGGTCTGGTGACGGTGCTGTGGGTGTTGTATGGGTACTCGCTGGCGTTCGGTAACGATGTTTCGGGGCTGTTTGGTAACCCGGCGCAGTTTTTCGGTTTGAAGGGTCTTATCGGTGGTAATGCTGCTGAGGCGGTGATCGCCGATCCGGCTAATGGGATCGAGGCGGCCGAGGTTGTCAATATTCCGCTGGTGGGCACGATTCCGGCGACAGTGTTTGTGGCGTTTCAGTTGATGTTCGCGATCATCACGGTGGCGCTGATTTCTGGTGCGGTGGCTGACCGGTTGAAGTTCGGGTCGTGGTTGTTGTTTTCGGGTTTGTGGGTCACGATCGTGTACTTCCCGGTTGCGCATTGGGTTTTCGCGTTCGATGGTGCGGCCGCGGAGAAGGGTGGCTGGATCGCTAATCAGATCAAGGCAATTGACTTCGCTGGTGGTACCGCGGTGCATATCAATGCCGGTACCGCGGGTTTGGTGCTGGCGCTGATTTTGGGTAAGCGCAAGGGCTGGCCGGGCACGCCGATGCGTCCGCATAACTTGCCGTTCGTGATGCTCGGTGCTGGTCTGTTGTGGTTTGGCTGGTATGGGTTCAACGCGGGTTCGGCGACCAGTTCTAATGGTTTAGCGGGCTCGACGTTTGTGACCACCACGGTGGCCACCGCCGCGGCGATGCTGGGCTGGTTGCTTACCGAACGTATTCGGGACGGGCATGCGACCTCGCTGGGTGCGGCCTCGGGAATCGTGGCCGGTTTGGTGGCCATCACCCCGTCGTGCTCGTCGGTGAATGTCGCTGGCGCCCTTGCTATTGGCGTGATCGCCGGCATCCTGTGTGCGCTGGCGGTGGGCTTGAAGTACAAGCTAGGATTTGATGACTCGTTGGATGTTGTCGGTGTGCACCTGGTCGGCGGGATCGTTGGCACGTTGCTCATCGGTTTGTTCGCCGCGCCCGAGACCGGTGCGGCCGTGGCCGGTCTGTTCTACGGCGGCGGGCTAGAACAGTTGTGGCGCCAAGCCCTTGGCGCCGGGGCGGTTCTGCTCTATTCGGCAATAGGCACCGCTATCGTTGCATTCATCGTGAAGTACACCATTGGCCTGCGCATCAGCGACGAGGGAGAAGCGGCCGGAGCCGACGAATCCCAACACGCTGAAGGCGCATACGACTT
>NZ_LJYH01000039.1:0-1061 GCF_001440005.1 Mycobacteroides sp. H001 | reverse complement strand
AACTGTGCCTGGGGAGTCTGAGGTTCCGGAGGTTTCGTCGGAGGTCGATGCGACTCCCGCCCCGGTCGAGGATGTTGTCCCGGCGTGGCAGCCTCCCGCTCCGCTTGTGGAGCCGGAATTATCTGTGCCTGAACCTGTTGCGGCTGAGGCTGAGTCATCGACGGATACCCCCGAACTTGATGAGGTCGAAATGCGCGCGGCAGCGCTCCTTGACGCTGTTGCGAGGGCTCGGGAGTCCGCCGCGGTTACCGGCGCTGAGCCCGTAGCCGGGGCTGACGATTTCAGTCAGCTGGACGAGCAGCCGGCCCATGTGGCGGACTCCGATGTGCCAGAGGTTGACCCATCTGGCGACGTTCCCGCGGTCGACGAGATTGATCAACGCGCAGCCGCGCTCCTTGCGGCAATGGAGGCGAAGCGGTCTCAGCCCGCTGCGTCTGAAGCGGATTCAGCAGAGCAGGCTCCAGTTCCCGCTTCGGAGCCCGAGCAGGATGATGAACCGGCGCCGGACCTATCACTCAGCGTTCCAACGGAGTTGGATGAGGCCCACGATCTCCCGGCGCCCCGTGATTTAGACAGCGGCGCAGTCGAGTCGGACGACCCATTCGAGGCCGACGCCAACAGTGCATCAGAGTCGGACCCGGTTGCCCAGGACCTCTCGGAACATCACGAGACTGCGCAGGGCTATCCGGAAACCATCGACGAAGACATCCCTGACGTTGGCGTCGAGCATCTCGACGAGGACGTTCAGTCGCCGCGACCGCCTACCCGGAGGCTCGCCCTGCCGCCCTGGCAACTGCCGGGAGCAGCCACGTCAGTGGAGTTCGAGCGTTTCGGGCCCCATAAACCATCTTCGTACGATGACGAGGGCCCATTCCCTCGGTTGCGCCGCGACCACGACAAGCGCGACCACGCGGACAAGCCCGCACCGCAAAAGCCGCCCGCAGAGCCGTTGAACGAATCCCCTGCGGGCCCGGTGACGCGCGATGCACCACAGCCGCCGATGCAGGACCCGCGATTGTCTCCACCCCCATTACCGCGGGGATGGAAGCAACGCCTACCAC